>JAIDIR010000161.1 GCA_029052615.1 Clostridia bacterium
AGTCCGCAAGCACTTTTTCGTCGTCCACGATAAGGCAATTATATTTCATAACGCTCCTCCGCTTTAATTATACCATTTTCCGCATATTAAATCTTTAAGAATTTCTTAAATTTCGGGAAAAAGAGGCAACCGCGCGGTATTGCTTGTTTTTAAGGTTTTTTTGTGATAAAATCGTAATATAATAAACTTAAAAATAATCAAGAGGTTGCTTATGCCCGTCTTTATCTTTCAGTCCGAAAACCTTCTTTGGCTGGAATTTCTTTTAAGATTTGTATTCGCGATTATTATAGGCTTTGCCCTCGGCGTCGAGCGGCAGATTCGCCTTAAAATTGCGGGAATACGAATTCACGTCGTCGTTGCGGCAGGCTCGGCTCTGTTTACCATCGCTTCCATTTACGGGTTCGGGTCGGACACTTCGCGCGTTGCCGCCCAGGTTGTAACCGGAATAGGCTTTATCGGCGCGGGTATGATTATGCACAGGCACACCGCCGTGCACGGACTTACCTCCGCGGCGGGCATCTGGCTTACGGCGGCGGTTGCCATGACCGTGGGCGCGGGTATGTATTGGGTGGCGTTGGGCGCTACGGTACTGACTATTCTTATTCAACTGTTTCTGCATCTGCCCCTGCGCCTCTTCAAGGAAAAGCACCAGAATGAAATAATAATTTGCTTCAAAAGCCCCGCCGACGATTGCCCGCAAACCATTAAAAAGCTTTTCGGAATAACGCGGTTTACCGAATTCAAGGCGGAGCGCGTTGACGGCGAATTGGTTTATACCGCCGTAATTCATACCAGAAAGCAAATTGACGCAACGTTCGTCACCAACACGATAAACGAATACACGTATATAATTTCGATAGAAAAGTCGGAAAGCGACCGTTAAAACGTAAAACAGTTTATGTCGATACTCAAGGATAAAGTCAACAGGATAATTGCGAATATCAAAAAAGGCAAGCGGGATGCGCTTAACGAGCTGCATACCGCCACCTTTTGCCACCTGAAAGTGGTTGCATTAAATTATCTTGCCGACTCCAACGATATCGAGGACGTTTTACAAGACGCTTACGTTAAAGCTTATAGGTACGCAAGTTCCGCCGACACGGATAAGGACGGCTATAACTGGCTGTGCAAAATCGTGCAGCATTTGTGCTACGATTATAACGCCAAACGCGGCGCTGCCGACTTTACGGACAGGCTTTCGCAGAACACGCTCTTTTACGATATAGAAGAAACGCTGATTGAATACAGCCAGCTGTATGCGGCTATCGCCAAGCTGGACCAATCCGACCAGGAAATAATTTACTTGAAGCACTGGGGAGATAAGTCATTAAAGGAAATTGCTGAAATAAAAAATATGAAAAAGTCGGGCGTATATGCGCGGCTTTTAAAAATTTTTGCGTTCCTTAAAAAAGAATTATCTTAATTTATAAACGATTGCTGATTTCGGGTAGTATATGTTTTAGAAAACGAAAAGAGGAAAGACGTATGAAAACCAAAATCAGAAATTATCTTTTTACCGCAATTGCCGCAATTTTGCTTGTAATTGCAAACCTGTTCCCAGTCGGGATAGTAAGACTTTTTGCCGACGAAGCGGGCACGCAACGCTTCGGGACGACCGTTAATCTGTATTCGACGAGCATCTCCGACGAAACTATAGAGTACGGAACGCGCGCCGACGATTTGTACGAAACAATTAACGGCATGCCCGAATATATCACTGAAATAACAAATTCCTGCGGAGCTACGGCAGGTGCGAACATTATAGGCTTTTATGATAAATATTACGAGGATTTGATTCCCGACTACACTGCCTACTATCCCGCCACTGGTAATTATAGAATTCCCGACAATAAGTACATACCGGCATTGATTAATGAACTTTACGGACTGATGAAAATTACTTCTACCGGCGTGAGCGAAAACAACTGTCTTAGCGGTTTACGCCAGTACGTGCAGAACCATTCGCACTTAATTAGTTTCGGGTCCGTTAAGAGCTCTTCCAAGATAAACGAGACTACTTATCTTAATGCGATAAACGCCAATAAACCGGTAATTATATTTGCCAAAAGCGTGGAAATTGTAACATACATTTCAAAAGGAACGAGCTATGATAGCCTTTGTAAAATGAAAATTTCCAGCAATCACGTATTCGTCGGCTACGGATATTACAGGGTTAAATACTATAACAACGGAAAATTATTCAGAACGGATACCTATTTGGAAGTTGCTACCGGTCTTATAGGAATAGAAACTTCGTTTATACGCGTTAGTTCGACCGAGGTATCCGTTTCGCAGAGCTGGCTGGTCAACGCCTATTCTGTAACTATAACTTAGAGGTTATTATGTCAAGAGACAAAAAAATTTACAACTTAATAGAACAGCAGGACAATAAGGGCAAGCAGGAAAGCTGGGCAAAAATTCAAAGCAGGCTTGAAGAAACCGAGGACGAAAACGGTGAAGTCGAAAACGGAAACGGTACCCGCGCCGTGATTTTCTCCAAAAAAGCCATATTGTCCTCAATCTGCGCGGCAGCACTATTGATAACCGCAATACTACTTATAATTTTTGTTCCGCGCAAATCAGACGGCGATTTCCTTACCTCTGGTGATGAGTATTCGATAGTTGTTTCCGATTACACTATAAAGGATTACGCCGCACAAACTGGCAACGATTTTTTGTATTTAAATTGGTATGACGATACGGACTGCAAGGATAATATAATAA
>JAIDIR010000162.1 GCA_029052615.1 Clostridia bacterium
TATTCATGAGCGTCTCGTGGGCTCGGAGATGTGTACAAGACACAGACCGTTTATCTCTGGGTTGTTCACCCGGCGTATACGGTTCTATTCCGTTAATTAAATCGGTTGTAAATCTGCTCATTTTTTTAATCTTACGGCAACACTTTCTGCATGTCCGCCAAGTCCCTCCGACTGCGCAAACGCCATTATGTCGCAAGCCGCTCCCTTCAACGCTTCGTCCGTATAATAGACGTACTGGGTGCTCTTCATAAAATCGTCAACACTCAACGGCGAAGCAAATCTTGCAGTGCCGCTGGTAGGCAACGTGTGATTTGCCCCAGCATAATAATCTCCGACCGCTTCTGGCGTGTTGTAACCCAAGAATACCGATCCTGCATTTTTAACTTTTTCAAGAAGCTTAAACGGCTCCTTAACAGCCAATTCAAGATGTTCGGGCGCATATTGGTTACAAAGTTCCACCGCTGCAGACAAATCGTCTGCAACAATGATTTTGCATTTGTTTTCCAATGATTCTTTGGCAATTTGCTTTCTTTCCAGCAGTTCAACCTGGCGGTAAAGCTCTTTTATAACGTTTTCGGCAAGTTCTGCGCTATCAGTTATCAGAATTGCCGACGCGATTTTGTCGTGCTCAGCCTGAGAAAGCATATCAGCCGCCACGAATTCTGCCTTGGCAAAACCGTCGGCAAGAACCAAAATTTCGCTCGGTCCAGCTATCATATCAATTCCGCACGCAACGCCGTATACAAGCTTTTTTGCCGTTGCAACGTAGTCACGCCCGGGACCGGTTATTTTATCAACCTTAGGCACGCTCTCCGTGCCGTACGCCATAGCGGCAATCGCCTGCGCACCACCCATTTTGAAAACCTTATCCACACCGCACATTTTTGCCGCAACAAGAACTTCGGGTTTAACTTTGCCGTCGGATTTGACGGGCGTTGCCATAACAACGCACTTAACCCCGGCAATTTTTGCGGGAATGGCGTTCATAAGAACCGTCGAAGGATACGCCGCCGTGCCGCCCGGAACGTATATGCCCGCGCACTCAACGGGCGTAATCTTCTGCCCTATTATCCTGTCGCCCAAATCAATTTCAAATCCAGTTCTCAGTTGTCTGCTGTGAAAATTCTTGATATTTGCAACCGAACGCTCCAAAACGCCGATAAATTCTTTGGGTAATGCGTCAAAAGCCTGATTAAATTCTTCCTCGGTTACTAAAAGATTATCGCCGTTATAGCCGTCAAATTTTGCCGAGTACTTTTTTAACGCGTCGTCGCCCTTTGCGCGCACGTCCGCAATAATCTCTTTGACGGTCTCTTCAACGTTACCGGTAATCTCTTCACGCTCACCAAACAGCTCGTTCGCCGTCTGATTTTCGTATCTAATAATTTTAATCATAAACTTTTACCGCCTCTTTCAACTTTTCGGTGATAGTCGTAATCTCTCTGTTTTTGAATTTAAAAGCCGCCTTATTAGTTATAAATCTTGCACTTATATCCGAAATTTTGGCGATAACTTTCAGATTGTTCTCCTTAAGCGTCGTGCCGGTTTCAACTATATCCACGATAACGTCGGAAATTCCCAAAACGGGCGCAAGCTCAATCGAACCGTTAAGCTTTATAATTTCGATATCCCGCCCGATTTCAGCGTAATACTTTTCGGCGGTACGCACGAATTTGGTTGCCACGCGCAACGGCGACGACGCGTCGTCCTTAAAATCAGCTTTGGCCGCAACGCACATTGCACACTTTCCCATATTTAGGTCTGCAAGTTCGTAAACGTCGGGCGAATATTCGTCTATAATATCCTTTCCCGCAACGCCGACGTCAGCGGCGCCCAGTTCAACGTAAACCGAAACGTCGGAAGGCTTTACCCAGAAATAATTGACCTCGCCAGTTTGGTCTTTAAAAATAAGCTTTCTGCTGTCGGGGGTAAATTCTTTGCAAGTATAGCCGACGCGCGACAGAAGCGAATAAACTTTTTCACCCAGTCTGCCCTTAGGCAAAGCAATATTTATCATTTAATTGCCTCCTTGCCCGTCAAATCGATTACGTTTTTATACGTCACGCCCGCAGGCAAACACCCCGATAATCTTACTGTTTGAGACAGCTTATTTTTTTCATTCGCCATATCAAGCGCGGCAAGCTGAGTTTTGTTATCGTATATAATCAGATAATCCACGGTATCGTCTTCTTTGTCAAAATAGCGCTCGATTTCACCGAGATACAGCGCAAAACCTATTGCTCCGCCCTTTTTATTAAGCTTAGTCAGCAGTCTGTCGTACCTGCCACCCGTAAGCACGCTGTGAGGCACGCCTTTCAAATACCCGTTAAATATTACAC
>JAIDIR010000163.1 GCA_029052615.1 Clostridia bacterium
AAGAGACCGCCGCGGCGACCATCGCCGCGGGGCGTATTTTATATTCCTATATATGAAATAAATTTGAAGAATTTGTGAAAAGATATTGCAATTTACCGCCGTTTATGGTAAAATTTTCACAATGCGGAGAGGTTTCGCATAATATCTACACAAGGGGATAAATATGGCTCTTGAATTACTTTTAATTCTTGTGGGCGCGGCGGTTATACTTGCCGTTGCCTGCGCCGCTCTCAACTATTTCATCACGAAAAAGTTGAAAGAGGGAACGGACAGAATGCAGGAAATCGCCGCGGCTATCCGCGTCGGTGCAAACGCATTCATCAGGTACGAATACAAAATCGTTGCAATAATCGGTTCTGTAGTCGCGGCGTTGCTCATTGCTTTCGTAAGCTGGCAGACTGGTATCGCGTTCATTATCGGCGCGCTGATGTCCGCAGGCGCGGGCTTCGTCGGAATGAAGATAGCGACGTACGCAAACGTGCGCGTTACCAACACGGCAAACGAAACGCGCGACACGGGCAAGACCTTAAAGACCGCTTTCAGGGGCGGCTCGGTTATGGGTCTGTGCGTGGCGGGCTTCGCGCTTCTGGGCGCGGTTGTCGTGTATGCGATTTTCGGTATCGGCTGCCACCAGATTAACGACGTAATAGGCACGACAAAGCCCATCTGGACCAACTGGACGGGACTTGACGCGGGCTTTACAATGACTCTTTCGGGCTACGCGCTCGGCTGTTCGATAATCGCGCTGTTCAACCGCGTAGGCGGCGGTATCTACACCAAGGCTGCGGATATGGGCGCCGACCTCGTAGGTAAGACCGAAGCGCACATTCCCGAGGACGACCCCCGCAACCCCGCGACAATCGCCGATAACGTAGGCGACAACGTAGGCGACGTTGCAGGCTTGGGTTCCGACCTTCTGGAATCTTTCGTAGGCGCAATGCTTTCGGGCGTAATCTTAGGCTGCGAGCTGTACGCGCACCAGGCGCTGCTTGCCGGTCAGGTTGCACTGTTAAAGACGTTGCTCCTGTTCCCCATGGTGTTCGCGGGCTGCGGACTTATCGGCTGCGTAATCGGCATTTTCTATCTGCTTTTAATACCGCTCAAAAAGAACACCAACGTACATATGCAGCTGAATATTGCCACGTGGATTTCCGCCGGCGTTTCGGTAGTCGCGTGCTTCCTGCTTAGCTTCTTTATGTTCAAGGATTTCGACGCGGATATAATGAAGACGGCGCTCGGCTTCAAGGCGGGTAACCTTTCCCCTTGGATAGCGGCTGTCCTCGGCATTGCGGCAGGCATTATAATCGGTATCATTTCCGAGTACTACACCAGCTACGACTACAAGCCCACCAAGGGCATTGCAAAGTCGGCAAAGGAAGGCTCCGCACTGACCATTACCGAAGGTATGGCAACGGGTATGATAAGCTGTATGCTTCCCGTAGTAGTGCTGGGCGTTGCAATTTACGGCTCCTACGCGGTAGGCGGTATGTACGGCGTTGCGTGCGCGGCAATCGGTATGCTTTCGTTCGTTGCGGCAACCGTTTCGGTTGATACGTACGGACCTATCTCCGACAACGCGGGCGGCATTGCCGAAATGTCCTTCCTCGACCCCGAGGTGCGCGAAATCACCGACCAGCTCGATGCGGTTGGCAACACCACGGCGGCAATCGGCAAGGGCTTTGCAATCGGTTCCGCATCGTTTGCAACTCTGTCGCTTCTTTGCTCCTATCTGTACGCGTTCGGCGGAATAGACGCCGTTGGTATGGTTACTCTTAATATTGTAAATCCTCTTACGCTCGTAGGCGCAATAGTCGGCGCGGCAATTCCCTTCATGTTCTCGGGTATGCTCATTCAGGCGGTTGCAAAGGCTGCAAGACACATGGTAGAGGAAGTCCGCCGTCAGTTCAGGGAAATCCCCGGCATACTGGAAGGCGAGGCTAAGCCCGACTACAAGACCTGTATCGAAATTTCTTCGCGCGGCTCCTTAAAGGAAATGAAAATTCCCTGCCTTATCGCAATTGCAATTCCCGTAGTATCCGGATTTATCTTCGGTGCGGAATTCGTCGGCGGTTTGCTGGTCGGCGCGATTATCGCGGCAATAATGCTTGCTATCTACACGGGCAACGCGGGCGGCGCATGGGATAACGCAAAGAAGTTTATCGAAAGCGGCGGCGTTGAAGGCGTCAAGAAGGGTGAAGAAGGTTACGACGGCGTGCACGACGCGGCTGTAGTAGGCGACACCGTAGGCGACCCCTTAAAGGATACGGTTGGACCTTCCCTCGATATCCTTATCAAGATAATGTCCACCATCTCGCTCGTAATGGTAGTCGTGTTCCACC
>JAIDIR010000164.1 GCA_029052615.1 Clostridia bacterium
GGCGCGTATCATTCCGAGCGCGAATTTATGAGCGAGCAGACCGCAAAGCGCGCCATAGATTTCCTTATAGAAAACAGCGGAAACCGCAAGGTTCTGGAAGTCGATTTCTTCGGCGGCGAACCGCTTATGTGCCTGCAAACCATTAAAAACGTGGTGTATTACGCCAAGGAAAAGGCGGCGGCTGTCGGCAAAAAATTCCTGTTTACAACCACGACAAACGCGCTGCTTTTAAACGACGACGCAATTAAATTTTTCAACGAGGAAATGGAAAACGTCGTTCTTTCGCTCGACGGCAGAAAAGAGGTGCACGACGCCATAAGAAAGACGGTGAACGGTAAGGGCAGCTTCGACCTCGTAATAGACAACATCAAAAAATTCGTCAAGTCGCGCGGCGACAAGCACTATTACGTTCGCGGCACTTACACCGCCAAAAATCTCGACTTTTCCACGGACGTTTTATTCCTTGCCGACAACGGTTTCGACAGCATTTCCATGGAGCCCGTCGTAACCGATATCGACGACCTTGCGATAAAGGAAGAGCACCTTCCGACAATTTTGAAAGAGTACGAAAATCTGTGCGACCAATATCTTGCGCGGTACGAAAGGGGTGAAGGCTTTAATTTCTTCCATTTCAACGTCGATTTGGAGGGCGGACCGTGCCTTTCAAAGCGCGTTTCGGCGTGCGGGGCGGGCAACGAATATTTTTCGGTTGCGCCCAACGGCGATATATATCCCTGCCACCAGTTCGTCGGCGACGAAAAGTTCAAAATGGGCAACGTTTTCGACGGAGCAATCGATAATAATATCCGCTCGGTTTTTGCCGAAAACTGTCTGTTCACGCGCCAAAAGTGCGATAAGTGCTTTGCAAAATACATATGCAGCGGCGGTTGCAGCGCGAACAATTATCATTTCGAGGGCGATATGAACAAGCCCTACGGCGTCACCTGCGAGATGATGAAAAAGCGTATAGAGTGCGCTATGCACTCATTAGCGCATAAAAAAACGCAAAAATAACCTGTTAGCTTAGTAAATTTATTGACGGCTTAAAAATTTTTTACTATAATATAGTAAGTCAAAAATTACGTTATTAAGTAACCGCATAAAGAATTTGCTTGATGCGGAAATTATATAGG
>JAIDIR010000165.1 GCA_029052615.1 Clostridia bacterium
CTACCATCCTCGTAATAACCGATGACGCAACTGGAAGAATTATACACCCTACCTCCTTCAAAATAACCAACAGTACAATAACTACTGTTGTATATACGCTCCATTTTGTTTACCTCACTTGGAATATTTTCCTAATATTATAGCCATAATTATGACTATTGTCAAGAAAATAACCACATATTATAATTTCTGTAATGATTAGCTACGCACCTTTTTGGAAAACTTTAAAAGATAAGCATGAGAGTACTTACACGCTTATTCATAAATACAATTTAAGCAGTGCCACAATTGACAGAATACGAAAAGGTAACGGCATCAGCACAGCAAAAATTGACGACCTATGCAAAATTTTGAAATGTAAAGTCGAAGACGTTATTGAATTTGTTGAAGAAAATTAAAACCTCCGAATTTTAATTTCGGAGGTTTTTAGTTTAATAAAGTTTTTATAAGTTCTTCACGGATTGGATAATTGCCGCCGAATTCTCCCTTGCTTTCATTTTTCAAATCTTTTAATACTTTGCCGCCGTGCATTACTATTATGCGGTCGGCGAGGAATACCGCCTCGTCGACGTCGTGCGTGACGAACAGTGTGCCCCGTCCCTCTTCCGCCTGTAATGCTTTGAAAAGCTCCATTACCGAAAGCTTGGTCTTTAAATCGAGCGAGGAAAAAGGCTCGTCCATTAAAAGCACTTCGGACTTTTTTAAGAACGCTCGCACCAGCGATACTCTTTGCGCCTCGCCGCCCGACAGTTGGGCAGGATAGGCGTTTAGTTTGTCTGCAAGCCCCACCTTTTCAAGCATTCTTGCCGCGCTTTCGCCCTCTGCACCTATAAATTTAAGATTGCCTTCAACCGTCAGATTGGGTATAAGGCGCGAATTCTGAAAAACGTAGGATACGCTTTTTTTCGTAATTTCACCATCGTAATCTATAAGCCCCGCAACGGCGTTTAAAAGCGTGGTCTTGCCGCACCCGCTTTCGCCGAGAATACAGGTTATTCCGCTCTCCTCTATATCGAGGCTGAAATTTTCATAGACCGTGCGATCCTGATATTTTTTCGTTAAATTCTTAATCGATATCACGTGCGTTTCCACCTGAACGAAACCTTTGTTATGACGAAAAACAGCCCTTCGATAAGCAGCCCCGCAACGACGGATACGAGCGTCAGCGCGGACAGCCGTGCAATTTGGGTAGCAAAATTTGCCGTCTTCATCATTTCGCCGATACCGTTGCCTGCATAGGCGAGCACCTCGGCGGATATCGTCAGCTTTAAGGCAAACGATAACACCGTGCCCAGCTGCATGACTATGGCGGGCGCAATCTGCGGAATTATTATTTTGGAAAAAACGGCGCGCTTTTTTATGCCGTACACCTTAGCCATATCCAGAAGCTCTTTATCAACGCCTTCAACGGCGGCGGATATCTGCGCGTAAAACATAGGAAAGACGACCAGCAGGGTGACGATTACGGGCGTAAATACTTTAAACGTCAGCATTATAATCAGCGTGACCGCCATCGTCGGCACAGTGCGGCAGACGGCGATTATCGGACTGAAAAAGTTTTTGAAGGGCGCGTATATTAGCCCCAACACGATGCAAAGCGCGGCAATTACAAAGGATATAACGACCACCATAAGAGTGCGTGCTAAAGTCATACCGAGCGATTTCCAGAATGCGCCCTCTGCAAACAGCTTAAAAAATTGCAGAAGCGTTTTGCCAATCGAGGGTATTATAAGCTCGTTGGGCTTCACGCTCCAGCTCACCGCCCATGCGGCAAACATAAAGGCGATTGAAAGCACGGCAAATGCTACGCTCAGTCCGTGGCGCTTTATAAACGCGGTCATACACTCCCCTGCGTATATTCGATATCGTATTTATTTAAAATCATTTTAAAAGTCAGACCCGGTACAGCGGAAAGATTAACGACTCCCACTCTTTTGCCCTCCAGCTTCTGCGGCAGATTATCAGCCGTTAACGAAGTGCCGTCCGAAGAAATTATAAACAGATTGCCGTGCGTTACGCCGCCCAACAATTGATATTTGCTTCCGTTGCCCAACAGCTTTGCCGCAGCGTTAACGGGCAGCACGCAAAGGTCTGCGTTGTTTGCCTCGTCGCTATAGGTCACGCAGGAGTTAATGGTATTTGCGGCAACCACGTGGAAGTCCAGCGTTTTGCCGACGTCGGGCGAAACGCACATCATCTTAGCCATGGAAAGCGCCGGCGCGCCGTCGGGCATATACACCGAAACGGTAGTCTTGCTTTCGTTCACGGTCGTTGCGGATATTGAATCGACGTCGCAGAAAAACGCGTCCTCGCACTGTCCGAACATTGCGGAATTGATTGCGTTTACCGAGTTCATATAGCTTAAAATACCCTGCTTTGCATCAGCCGCTTTTTTAAAATAAATGTTGCAATTTTTTACAACCGTAGCCGACAGCATGGGCGCTTTTAACGTCGTGCCGCCGTGCGAGTTGATTGCCGTGACGATTTCCGCATATGATGTCTGTGCTTCAAGCCAGTTTGCCGTGCCCGCGTATTCGGTCAAAAACTTGTTGACAAACGCGCCGTCGTTTTCTATCAAGCTCTTTTTTGCGACCAGCACCGCCTGCGGATAGCTTTCCTCACCGTATAACTGTTGCAGGCTCGCCACGTTGGCGTACTCCGTTCCCGCCGCCGTCAGCGCCTTTACTTTTGCGGTTGCCGCAGGTTCGGGCACGACGTAATACGAAATTCCGTCCACCCTGCCGACGTCGTCGGAGCTTACCTCAACGAGAGTAACTCCCTTCGTATCGTTGCCGCCGTTACAGCCGACAGCCATAGCGGATACGCCCATACACATTGCAAGAGCACACGCAGAAGCCAATATCTTTTTCATTTTTATATTCTCCTTAAATAGTTCACTTTTTGCTTGTAACGGTCTTGGCGGAAACCCCGTCAAGCATACCGATTTTGCCCGTAATCTGATTTATAATTTCAGTAGGCGCGTCCACCACGATACATATGACCGAGACGTCCTTTTGCCTATACGGTATTCCCATTCTGCCCACGACGTAGTCGCCGTGAGCGGATAAGATGCCGTTGATTTGCGCGCTTGCTTCGCGCTTTTCAACGATTATGCTTATTATTGCAATTCTGTTTTCGGACATAAAAAAACTCCCCGCGCACCGCAAGAGAGAACACAAAAAACGCACGCAAAAATTACGCACGGATATTCAGGCTCTTCACTCTCAGGCGCACCTTTGAATTCAGATGACATTATGATAGCATGGGCGAATAATTTTTTCAAGTGTTTTACATACTGTGAATATGAAAAAGATTAAATTAAGTATCATTTGCACCGCAGCTCTTTTGCTTGCTCTGCCCTTTGCTGGATGTATGCACGCCGATTCGGGCGACACCGCCACGCAGGGAACGACTCAGCTTACGCAGGAAGTCAAAGACGAAAAGACCGTAGACGACGATTGCCCCGACGGTGATTGCGACGATAACGACGACGATTGCCCCGACGGTGATTGCGACGATAACGACGACGATTGCCCCGATGGGAAATGCCCCAAGGACGGCGAGGATTGCCCGGACGGCAAGTGCCCGAAGAGAAGGCTGCCGCCCCGCCGCAGAGGCAAGCACAGAAAAGCCGTGATTTTGCCCTGCCCCATTTGCGGCGATAACAATTAAAAAAGAAAATTAAAGCCCCGCGGCGAAACGCCGCAGGGCCTTTTAATTATTCGTTCTTGTCAGTGTCATC
>JAIDIR010000166.1 GCA_029052615.1 Clostridia bacterium
AAATTATCCTCTCTCAGCCTGCCCGCGCACACCGCCATACCGTTTTCGGTGTTCCTGTCAAGCTTGGGCTGGGGGCGGTTGTCTTCCTCCGAATAGTGGATAAACTGTTTGGGAGCGGAGGGGAGGTTGAGCTTCTGCGGCTCGCCTGCAAATTCCGCCCACGCCGATAAAATTTCTTCCTTGGTCGGCTTGTTTTCGAATTTTACGAAGCACGCCGCGGTATGTCCGTCCGAAACGGGAACGCGCAGGCACTGCGCCGTAATTACGGGTGAGGTCGCGGGCACTATTTTGCCGTTTGCAACGTCGCCCCATATTTTAAGCGGCTCTTTCTCGCTCTTTTCTTCCTCGCCGCCGATATAGGGGATAACGTTGTCAACTATTTCGGGCATAGTTTCGAAAATTTTGCCCGCGCCCGATATCGCCTGATAGGTGGTAACCGCCGCACATTTAATTCCGAATTTTTTCAAAGGGTGTAAAAGGGGCACGTAGGATTGCAGCGAGCAGTTGCTCTTGACCGCAATAAATCCGCGCTTGGTGCCAAGGCGCGCCCTCTGCGAAGCGATAACTTCCAGATGGTCGGCGTTGACCTCGGGAATAATCATGGGCACGTCGTCGGTGAAGCGGTGCGCCGAGTTGTTGGAAACTATGGGGCATTCCAGCTTTGCGTACTCGTATTCAAGCTCGCGGATTTCGTCCTTTTTCATATTGACCGCGCAGAAGCAGAAGTCAACCGAAGCGGCGATTTTTTCCTTGTCGGCGGTCGCGTCCATAACGACTATATCTTTCAGCTTTTCGGGCATGGGGGAGGACATAAGCCATTTTTTAACCGCGTCCTTATACTTTTTGCCCGCCGAGTTTGCGCTTGCCGCAAGGCAAACGGGCTCGAACCAGGGGTGGTTTTCAAGCAACAGGGCAAATCTTTGTCCGACCATACCCGTCGCGCCGATAATACCGACTTTGTACTTTTTCATATCATTATACTCCGATAAAAGATTTTAAGTTAAAGGCGGCGCGAAAATTTTCGCGCCGCCTGCAAGTTTCCTACGTTTGCATGCAAAAAGCGCAACACTACGTGTGTCAGTCGCAAGGGTGTTATCCCGTGCGCCCAGCCGGAAGGTATGGCGTAAATCCGACTTCGGCGGCGATGCCCTTTCACCGTAAGCTTTCGAACCGCCATAAGTTCAGCCTGCGGGTAATAATGCTCGTCCGCTCCTCTATTTTGCATTAAGATATTAGCACAGCGCGGTATAAAAGTCAAAGAAAATTATATTCTTTTTTCATTCTTTAAAGCAAATCAATTGAAATAATTTTACTTATGCTGTATAATAAATGAAAAATACGCGCTCCGTGTACGTAACGTGCGGGCGCAGAGGTATATATTTAATGGCTGAATCAAAGGTAACCGCTCTCGAAGGGAACGAGCTGGCGGACGACTACGTACGTACCCATATTCCGCAGGGCCGCTGGGGCGATACGTGGAACTTGTTCAAATCCAATTTCGTCAAATTCGTTATCATAAACGTTTTCACGCTTCTGTTTTTCGTGCCCGGCATAGCGGTGGTGTATATGCGTTCGGTTTATATCGGTCAGATGGGTATTACGTATCCGTTCTCGTCCAATCCGCTTTTCACCTATCCGCTTACGCCCAGCATGCAGTCCGTGCCCGAAGGCATAGTGCTTTCGGCTGATTTGCTGTTCTGTTCGCTTTTAATCGTCGCGGGCTTTATCGCTTCGGTAGGTATTGCGGGCGCGTGCTATTCAATCAAAAAGCTTATCAACACGCACGGTCAGTTCACCGTCAAGGGCTATTTCCACGGCGTAAAGGTGTGCTACTTCAACGTGGTGTTCCCCGTAACCGTATTTTTGATTTTCTTCTTTGCATCCTGCTGCATTTCCGACTGGTCGGCGCTGCAGATTGCAAAGGGCTATTCCAAGGGCGGTCCCATCACCGCGCAGGTGTTTATGATTATCGCCAACGTCGTAGTGGGCGTAATCTGCTTCTGGGTGCTTGCCGTGGGCGTTAGCTATAAGGTCAAGTTCAAGTACCTTATGAAGAATTCCTTCGTGCTGTTGTTCGGCACCATATTCCAGTCGCTTTTGATGATAGGCTTCTCGCTTATCCCCGCGTGGCTTCTTTTGCTCGGCAAAACGACTATGATTTTCACAATCATAGGCTACGCGATATTCATTTTCTTCGGCTTCTCGTTTATAATTTTATGCTGGCTTGCGTACACGCAGTGGGTGTTCGATATGTTCATCACCCCCGCGGTCAAGACCGAGGAGGAGGCAAGAAAGGCAAAGCTCACCCCCAAACAGCTTGCCGCCGAAAAGGAGGCGGAAGAAAAGGCTATCGCGCGCGAATTGCTTGCGGCGGGCAGGAGCGAGCTGGTGGGCAGACCTCTCCGCCCCATAGAAGGCGGCACGGAGATAAAGGAGATTGGCGTAGCTTACGGCAGAGCCGACATTATGCGCGTCACCGAGGAGCGCGCCAGAATTCAGAGCGAAGTGGACGCGTACGTCGAGGAGCATAAAAAGGACACGCGTTACGTCGAATACGAAAAGCTGTTTGCCGAGCGTGAAAGGGCGCTTTCCACCAAGGACAAGAAGGGCAAAAGCAAAAAGCTTTCCAAAAACAACTTGCTCACGAAATAATTATGAAAGAAAGTTACACCGCGCTTGGCGGCTGGTTCGAATATTTAAACGCAGACTGCGACTATTTAACATGGTCGCAGTATTTGTTAAATAGAATAAAAAGTGCGGGCAACTATACCAGCGGACTGGATATAGGTTGCGGCAACGGCTACTTCACGCGCGCCCTCAACAAGGCTGGCTATAAAGTCGACGGCGTGGATATATCCGAAAGTATGCTTTCGGTCGCGCGGCAAAAGGCGGCAAAAGAAGGCGTCCGCTGTGAATTTTTATGCAGCGATATAACCAAACTGAAAGTGTGCCGCAAAGTCGATTTCTGCACGGCGGTCAACGATTGCATAAACTACGTGCCCAAGGATAAGCTTAAAACGGCGTTTGCGCGCGTATATGGCGCAACCAATTCAAACGGCGCGTTCTTTTTCGATATCAGCAGTCAAAACAAAATCCGCAACATTATCGGCGAAAATCTTTTCGGCGAGGACGGGGAAGATATTTCCTATCTGTGGTTCAACAAGCAGACCGAGGACGGCGTGCAGATGGATCTGACCTTCTTTATAAAGCAGGCGGACGGTCGTTACGAAAGGCGCGAGGAAACGCATATTCAGTACGCCCATTCCGAGGAGGAAGTCATTTCCGCCCTGCGCGAAGCGGGCTTTGCGCGCGTGGAGTGCGAAGGACATCTGGGCGGCGACAAGAGCGAACGCATACAGTTTGCGGCTTTCAAAAAATAAAAAAAGGGGACGGACTATGGACAAAATTTTGCGCACGCTTATATGTGACGGACAGGTTTCGCTTGCCGTTCTCGAAACGACCGAGCTGGTTAACAGGGCGGTGGAAATTCATAATACCACGCCTGCGGCATCTGCGCTTCTTGGCGGTCTTTTGACCTGCGGCGCGTATATCGCTTCGTCGTTAAAGAGCACGCGCGGCTCGGTTTCGCTTACCGTAAAGGCGAAGGATAGCGACGGCGCGGTGTCCGTTTCGGCGGACGCGGATTTGCACGTGCGCGGCTATGCGGACGGCACTTGCTCCCAAACCTTAAAGGGCGGCGCTCTCACCGTAGTGCGCGAGGACGGTTTTTCAACCCTTCCG
>JAIDIR010000167.1 GCA_029052615.1 Clostridia bacterium
CTTTCGGTGGTAATTTAAAATCCCGACGACATTATAGCCGACCTCGAGCAGGAGCTTGCCAACCTTTAACTAACCCCCAAAAAGCGGATATTTTGCGGTTAACCCCGCAATATGCCGCGTCCAAAGAGGAATTTTATGCCTATTGTAATCGATAAGGACATACCCGCATACAAAATTTTGACGGGCGAAAAGATATTCGTTATGGATAAAGGGCGCGCGGACGTTCAGGACATACGCCCCATTGAAATTGCCATACTCAATCTTATGCCCACCAAGGAAACGACCGAAACGCAGTTTATGCGGCTTTTATCCAATTCGCCGTTGCAGGTCAACGTGACGCTGGTGCGCACTCAGACCTATAACCCCACGCACGTGGAGGCGAAGTATCTTTCGAGGTTTTATAAAAATTTCGAGGACGTCAAGAGCAAGCGTTTCGACGGTATGATAATTACGGGCGCGCCCGTGGAAAATCTGGAATTCGAGGACGTTGCGTACTGGAAAGAGCTGGAAGAAATTCTTGACTGGACGAAAACGAACGTCACCTCCACCCTGTTTATATGCTGGGGTGCGCAGGCGGCGCTGCACTATTTTTACGGCATAAAGAAACACCCGCTTAAAGAGAAATGCTTCGGCATATTCGCGCACCAACGCGTAAACGACGGCGAGGTGGAGCCGCTTATGCGCGGCATTTCGGATGAATTCCATATGCCGCACTCGCGCCACACCATAATCTACGCCGACGATATTAAGAACGACAAGAGGCTGAAAATTTTAGCCTATTCCAAGAAGGCGGGCGCGAGCATAATCAAGAGCGTTGACAACCGCCGCGTTTTCGTGACGGGGCATATGGAGTACGACCGCGACACCTTGAAGCGCGAATACGAGCGCGACAAGGCAAAAGGGCTGCCCATTAAGCCGCCTGAAAATTACTTTGCCGATAAAGAGATGACCAAGGTCAAAATGAACTGGTCCTCCACCTCCAACCTGTTCTATATAAACTGGCTGAACTACTACGTCTATCAGGTTACGCCATACGACCTTTAAAATTGAAAAGCCCTTGCGCACCGCGCAAGGGCTTTATTTTTATTTCTCTTCCTTATACAGCTTTGCAAGACCGCCCTCGCTCGTTTCTCGGTAGCGTCCCGACAAATCCCTGCCCGTTTCGTACATTGTGGTGATGATGGTGTCCAGCGACACCTTGCGGGTGTAAGTCAAAAAGTTTGCTATGTTTACGGCGTTGATTGCGCGCATTGCCGCAACGGCGTTACGCTCGATACAGGGAATCTGCACCAGCCCGTTCACGGGGTCGCAGGTAAGTCCGAGGTGGTGCTCCATTGCAACCTCCGCGGCGTATTCCACCTGCTCTATATCCATCTCGTAAAGCTCGGCAAGCCCCGCAGCCGCCATGGAGCAAGCCGCGCCTATTTCCGCCTGACAGCCGCATTCCGCGCCGCTTATAGAGGCGTTGGTCTTGATAAGGTTGCCGACTATACCCGCCGCCGCAAGCGCGCGAACTATCTGCTCGTCGGTGAACTTGCGCTGCTTTTTCATATAGTACATTACTGCGGGAAGCACTCCGCACGATCCGCAGGTAGGCGCCGTAACCACCGTGCCGCCCGCCGCGTTCTGTTCGGCAACGGCAAACGCAAACGCGCATATCATGCGGTTTTCGGCAATCTCCTCGGTTTCGCCTATATGCTTGCTCTGCCACAGGTATTTCGCCTTGCGCATGACGTGCAGTCCGCCGGGCAGCTCGCCGTCGGCGTTAAGCCCCTCTTTGAGCGTCGCCTTCATCTGCTCCCACACGGCGGTGAGATATTCCTTCATATCGGGCTCGATTGAAAACACGTAGTCCGAAAGGCTCATATCCTCGTCCTTCAGGTAGTGCTTTATTTCCTTGAAGCTGTTCAGAGGGTACACCTCGGGCACTTCGGCAATGTTCTGCCCCTGAAAGACTATTCTGCCGCCGCCCACCGAAAGTATTGCGTGGGAAGCGATTTCCTTGCCGTCCTTCAACACAGAAACGAACATCGTGTTGGGGTGGGGAAGATTTTCACGCGCACCGTCGAAAGTGATTTCCGCGCTCTCGCCCAGCACCCTTTTCAACGTAGAATCGGTGCCGTGCCCCTTTCCCGTGAGGGCAAGCGAACCGCACAGCGTTATTTTAAACCGTGCGTCGGGATACAGATTTTTAAGCTTGATTGCCGCCGCTTCCGGCCCCATACTGTGCGACGAGGAAGGACCCGCGCCTATGCGGTACAACTCTTTTAACGATTGCATATATCTCTCTTTTTAATTGAATTTTAGTCTGCTGACTTGAACTCGTTTTTATTGAAAGTAACCTGAACGGAAAACTCGCTCGATCCGCGCATTATCCTGAATTCAACGCGGTCGTTTGCGGTTACGGAAAGCATAATATCGTCTATATTGTGCTTGCGCATAACCTCCACCTCGTCCACGGTTGCGCCGTTGCGGATTACCTTTATACGCTTTATCACGTCGCCTATGCGCAGGCTTAAAAGTGCGCTGCTGTTGAGCGCGACTTCCGAAACGCTCACCTCTTCGCGTATTTCCGCCACGCCCTGCGCGTTCAACCCCGTTGAATAGCTGTCCGTTACGGTGAACTTTATGCCGTGGTTTAATATACTTACGCCGCGCGTATTCTCGCCAGAATATGCGGACAGCATCTTGTTTACTATTCGCTTGGTAGAAGCCGCCGTAATTGCGTATCCCCTGTCGGAATATGTCTTACTGCTTGCGGAAACCAGACCGACCAGCTCGCCGTCCGCATTGAAAAGTCCGCCGCCCGAATTGCCGGGATTGATGGGCGCCGAGGTGCGCACTGCGGGGTGCGAGCGGACGTCTGGCTTTTCATCGGTACCGACGTTAACCGATATCTCTTCCAGGTCCTTGGTAATATATCCGACGGTCGCGCTCATCGTTTCGCCGTTGGCGTTGCCTATCGCATACACCGTTTCGCCGACGTAGTTTTCCTCAAGCGCGCGCCAGTTTGCCTTTTCGGCTTTCGAAGCCTTAACTATTTCACTGCCCGTGACCTTTAAAAGAGCGGCGTCGTAGGTTATGCTTGCGGCAATCAGCTGCGCCCCGATAGCGTTCTTATCGTTGACCTTGTAGTTACCGCACTCGTAGCCGTAAAGCCAGACCGAGATATCGTCGCTGTAATGGTCGCCCATAACGTCCTCGTCTGGCGAGTGCACCACGTGGCAGTTGGTCAGCACTATCATATCGCCGCTTTCCCTGTCGATATCTATGATGATACCCGAGCCGGAGCTTTTGCTTAACTGATAGCCGTTGGGTCTGCTCTTTTTAATCCACGAAACTACGGATACGCACGCCATTAGCGACTTGTTTATGCAAGCCTTTAACGACGTGATTTGTTCGAGGTCGGCGGGCGAATAGGAAAGATATTGCTTTAAAAATTCGTCCATGGTGAGGTCGGGATTGCCCGACTCGACTTTTGCCGCCTCGTATAAGTCGTATATATTAAGGTCCTTGCCGTTTACGCCGTCCCTGCCCGTAGCACAGCCGCCCAAAAGCGCGGAAAGCCCCACCGCGGAGGACAGGGCAACGCCGGCAATTATTCTTTTAAAAGCTCCGCTTTTTATCATACTTCACCTTACGGTTTAAAGCTCCACGCCGTTCTTTGCAAGCAGCGCGCGCGCCGTTTCAACGCTGTCGACGCCCGTCGCGTTCTTGACGGGAGCGAACTCCCTTTCCCTTTCGACCTCGAAGCCGAGGCAGCTGCCCGCAAGCTTTACGAGGTCAACCGTAAGCGTTTCCAGCTTGTAGCCGTTGGGCTGTTCGGGAACGACTTTTTTGCCGCCGACTATGCACGCGACTTTTTTGTTCGCGAGGTGATAGGGCAGCTTGTTTTTGTAAATACCGTTCAGCTTTTCCACGCCGAACAGATAGTTCAAAATTACGCCGAAACAATATACGAGCCTGCCGTTGCCGTCGACTTCCGTCTTCTGCTTTTCGGGCATTTCGTAGTATTCTACTATCGCGGGCAGACCGTCCTCCTTGCAGAGCACTCCCACCTTTTCCTCGGGTGAAGCTTTTCTTACCACCTTGCTCGAGCAAGCCAGACCGCTTAATATGGTCGCGCCGACGAATACGGGGTCGCATATGCGCTGTAAAACGTTATCCACGCCGTACACGTTCAGCCATTCTATATTTTCTTTATCGAGTATTTTGCCGCACTCCGCTTCCTTTAACGAGGAATACCAACCGCCGTTGCCGTTGGGCGTAAGCACGGGCTTGTGCGTTTCCTCCAACAGAATTTTTCCGTCCGTCGAAATTGCGGGCGCGGTCTTCTGAACGTAAAAATGCACCTTGTCGGGCTCGTAGCCGAAGTAAGCGTTCTGCTTGAAAAACTCAACGGTCTGCGCGTTGTTTATGGTGCTGGTCATTATGAATAAATGGGGATACGCCCCCGCCCTTTTTGCAACCGCGATAAGATTGCGCATCTGACATTCGAATATCGAAAGGGGCTTGTTTACGCCTATATTAAACGTGCCCTTGGGCGCGTCTATACCAAGGCGCGTGCCCTGTCCGCCCGCCAGAAGAACGGCGGCGACTTTGCCCTTTGCAACCGCCTCCAGCCCGACCTTTTCATATTCGCCGCGCCTTTTATCAATCTCTTCCAAAGCGAGCGCGTCGGCAGGTGCAAGCTTGCCCACGCTCCTCTCCTTATCGAAGCTTAAATTTTCCAGAACCGAAAAATCTATATCGGCGATTGCAGCAATAAGTTCCTGCTTTTTATCATCGTCCAAAAGGTCGTAATATTCCAGCAGGTGCTCCTGATTATACGCTTTAAGCAGTGCCTGCGCTTCCTTTAAATCCATAATTTAGTGCCTCCGCGTTCTTAAAAAGTACGCCTTATCAAAGTAATAGTTGCGACGTACTTTATTATATATTATAAGTAGTATTATGTCAAATTCATTTTAAAAAGTGAAAAGTGCGTGTACGCCGTTTAAATTTGAATAGCGATATTGACTTTTGACAGCGGCTATATTATACTTTAATTGTATGAATTTGCGTCCGCGCCTATTCGGGCACGGGCAAGGGGGAAAATATGTATTGTCCCGTATGCGGGGAAAAGCTTGCGCTTTACGTGCACGACCAGGAAGGGTTGGTGCCTTTTTGCAAACACTGCGAACAGTTCCGCTTTCCGCAGTTTGCCACCGCCGTTTCCATGGTAGTAACCAACAGAACCAAGGATAAAATTCTGCTTGCAAAGCACAAAAATCAGGACGATTTCATTTTATTTGCAGGCTACGTTAAAAAGGGCGAAACGGCGGAAAAGACGGTCACGCGCGAGTTCCGCGAGGAAACCAGACTGAACGTTGTGAAATACAAGTATATGTCCAGCCGCTATCACGAGCCGCACGACGTGCTTATGCTCAACTTTTTGGTGATTGCCGAAAACGGCGAAATCGCGCTGGACGCTTCCGAGCTGGACGACGCGGTCTGGTTTGACTTTGACGGCGCGCTTGAAGCCGTAAGAAAGAATTCCGACGCGGAGGCGTTTTTGAAAAACGCAATCGCCGAGCTTAAAAAACCCAATTCTATTTAAAAAGGGAGGAATTAAAAATGAATTTACTTGCCGCGTTAGGCACGGGCGCAATAGTTGCAATTGCTATAGTTGCGGTTTTGCTGCTGATCGTCGTGTTTATTATCTGCTGGGCTATAGGAGCCAGAAACGGCTTCGTACGCTTAAGAAACAATTGCGAGGAAGCTTTTTCGACCATTGACGTCTACCTTAAAAAGAGATACGACCTTATACCCAATATCGTTGAAACGGTTAAGGGCTACGTCAAGCACGAGAGCGAAACGCTGGAAAACATCGTAAAGGCGCGCAATCAGGCGGTAAACGCCTCCACTCCCGACGAAAAAATCGCGGCGGACGCTTCTGTTACCGGCGCGATAAGGAGCATAAACGTTGTTGCGGAGCAATATCCAGACCTTAAAGCCAACGCGTCCTTCCTCGATTTGTCGGCACAGCTTAAATCAATAGAAAGCCAGCTTGTCGAACAGAGAAAGTATTATAACGCAATGGTCAAGAGGCTGAACACCGAAAAGGATATCTTCCCCAGGTCGATAATTGCAAATATGATGCATATCGAAAAGATGAGCTACTTCCGGCTTGACAGCGACGAAGAGAGAAAAAATATTACCGTTAAATTTTAATCGGGCGTGAATATGCGGGCGGCAACCAATTTACTGCCGCCCTTTTATGTAAGTGAGAAATATGATGAAAGCAATTAAAAAACTGCCGCTTATTATAGCCGCGCTTATACTCCTGCTTGCCGCCGTAACGGGCATTGCGCTGAGTGCAAACGGCGCGCAAAGGGTTTACGCCGCAGGCGATTATAAATTCGAGTTCACCTCGTTCAACGTCAACTACGATATACGCGCCGACCGCACTATGGACGTGACGCTTGACTTTGGCGTGCACTATCTCGGCAAGGACAGCACGGGCATTATGCACCACGTACCGGTAAACGCGGGCGACAGAGTGAGGAATATCAAGGCTTACGAGCTGGACGAATTCGGCGGGGAGCAGTACCTCTACTACAAGGTAAATCATGAATACGCCGGTCTTATCACCGTTGATATGGGCGACCATTCCATCAAGACGAATGAAACGCATTACTACCGCGTTAAGTACGAATACGCCATTACCAAGCCGCGCGCCAAAAACGCAATTTATCTAAACGCCGTGGGCTTCGGTTCGGACGGTGCAATCAACGACGTAAACGTTACCTTGAAGCTTCCCGAAGGACTGGACTACGCTAGGCGCTATACCGACGAAAACGGCAAAGGCGACGGCGTTGCCGTAACGCCCGTGAACGGCGTTATTTCCATTCACTGCGACTATCTGCCCGCCCGTGAGGGAATAACCGTAGGAATGTTTTTCAACGACGGCGTGCTTTCCACAAAGCCGGATATGACCCCCTACTATATAATAATAGCGGGGTGCGTGATACTGGGACTGTTGGTTGCGGTTAAGTTCCTCGCATTCAACAAGGACGGACTGTCGCCCGTTTCCGACACGCAGGCGCCCGCGGGAGTTGACCCCCTGGTTATGGGCAAGCTCATCGATAACCGCGTGGACCAGAGCGACGTTACCTCGCTGATATTCTACTGGGCTAACAAGGGCTATCTTAAAATTGATTTGCACGACGAAAGCGACGTAGAGCTTATAAGAATTATGCAGCACCTGCCCGAGAGCGCGCCCAAACACCAGCACGTTATGTACGAGGGGCTGTTCAAGAGCGGCGATATGGTAAAGATAAACTCTCTTTCGCAATCCTTCTACCCCGTCGTGGAGGCGGTGACCAAGGAGGTCAACGCGGAAAACAGCAAGCTTTACGACGGCAAGAGCATGGGCGTTGCGGTGCTGTTCGCGCTTATCGGCGGACTATTGATGTGCCTTACCCCCATCATTCTTGCAATGACCACCATCTCGTTCAAGCTGTTCACAATCGTGCCGCTGTTTATGATTATCCCCGCGTTTATAGTGTTTGCCCTGACGCAGTCGGTAAAGTACAACACGCTGAAATACAAGAAGAAAAAAATAGTCTTGATGTACGCGGGCGTGGCGCTTTTATCGCTCGTGCTGACCGCGGTATACGTGCTTGTCATTCCGTCGTACTTCATCGAGCTTTTGCCCAAGATTATACTGTGCGTAATCGGCTTTGCGATAGTCATTCTGTCGACGACCATTATAAGCCGTACCGAGGCGTACACCGAAAAGCTCAACCATATAGTGGGCTTCCGCGACTTTATTAAGTATGCGGAAAAGGAGCAGCTGGAAGCGCTGCTGGAGAGCAACCCCGAATACTATTATCAGGTTCTGCCCTACGCGATAGTGCTTGGCGTTTCCGATATCTGGGAAAACAAGTTTGCGGCGCTTACCGTTCCCCCTCCCGCGTGGACGACCAACAGATATATGGACGATATGTTCAGCATAGTCGTGTTCAATTCGGTTATCCGCAGGGCGAATACGAATATGGTTAGCAACTTCGTATCCCGTCCATCGTCGGGCAGTTATTCCGGCGGCGGTCACGGCGGCGGAAGCTTTGGCGGCTTCTCGGGCGGAGGTCACGGCGGAGGCGGTTTCAGCGGAAGGTGAGCCACCTTGAGGCAAGTCCTTTAACTGCCTGCAATTCCGACAGACTTATCACAGCAAAACAAAAATAAGGGGCGGCTTGATTTCAAGCCGCCCCTATTCTTTTGTTATTTACTTTTATTCCTCGCCGCGCACCAGCACGCTTATTTTGGCGCTTACACCCTCGGCAAGCTTTAAGGTGACGTCGTAGTCGCCTACCATCTTAACGGGGTTTGCAAGCACAATTTTTTTCTTGTCGATATCGTATCCCGCCGCCTTTAAGCTGTCGGAAATATCCTGAGCGGTTACCGAGCCGAACACCTTGCCGTTCTGCCCCACCTTAATATTGACCGTGAACGCCTTGCCCTTTATTTCGTCGGCAAGCGCCTTCATTGCTTTAAGCTCCTCGCGCTTGTGATATTCGTCGGCTGTCTTTCTCTGGTTGAGTTCGTTTATCTTGGTCGCCGTAGCCGCCTCAGCAAGTCCCTTCTTAATAAGGAAGTTGCGCGCATATCCTTCGTTGACCTCCAGCAAGTCGCCCTTTTTGCCCTGTCCCTTTACGTCCTGCAATAGAATAATCTTCATGTGCTTCTCCTTTTCTGTTACCATATATTGTACAGACAAACGGCGCGTTTGTCAATAGTCGGGTATAATTTGCGCGCTACCGCACACAATAAATTTAACGGAGGTAAACTTAATGGAAAGTATCAATTTCGGTATTGCTTGCGACGTTTCCAACTGCAAGTATAACCACAACGGATGCAACTGCACGCTTGACAAGATTCACGTAGGCTGCACTTGCGAAGGCGACCACTGCACCTGCTGCGAAAGCTTCTCCGATAAGGTTTAAGCAAGTTTACAAAAAGATTACGGCGCGGACGAAAACGTCCGCGCCGTGATTTACTTATGCCATATTACGCCGTCAACGCTCTTATAACCGCCTCAGCGGGAGCTTCCTCGGGCGTCGGGTTTACGGGCTCTGAAACCGAACCGAACCAGCCGCGCAGAGGCAGGAACTGGAACAACCCGTTCATTACGTTATGCGCATACATACAGTCGCCGATATTGGAGTACGCCGCGTAGGTATTGAATTTTTCCATAAACGCCAGGTCGTGCAGCGTATAGGCAACGCCGCCGAAAACCATTATAAATATCAACAAGACGATGGTAAGCACGACCGCGCCTATTACGCCGTCCGCCGCGGCGAAAATTTTGCTCTCCCTCAGCTTTGACGTAAGCTTGGGAAGGCATATGCCGACCAGTACGACGAATACCAGCGACAAAAGGAAAATTATTCCCGCAATCATTATCCGCGCAATAAGCGTAACCGCGTCGCCAAGCACTGCGGTAAGGGACGCAAGCATTCCGTTTTTAAGTCCTTCCACCGCGCCCGCGCAAACGCTGCTTGACGCAATAGAGAAGGATGCCGCGCCGCAGCCTGCGAGCATACCTAAAATTATCACTAACGATATTACCGAGCTGATACCGCCTTTATAGCCTATTCTTGCCGTAATCGACAGCGCGCATACTAACGGCAGGTCGAAGGCAAGCTTGGTGCCCAGTCCCGTCCAGCTGCCCGAGCTTAGCGGGCGGGCAAATATCGCATTCAATAAACCTATTTGCGAAAGGTCGACGAACAGGAGCAGGGCAAGTATTGCCGCGCCCACGCCCATAAGTGCGTTTATGCTGCCGTTTACCGCGCCTACTACGCCGTCGACTATGCCCCAGGCGCCTGCGGAATCCTTAATCTTTTTCGCCCTTTTAAGCTGTTTTTTGTACTCGCGCTTATCGCCCGTATCAACGGCGTTTAAAATGAGCGCTTCGTTTTCCTCGATTGCGTCAACGTTCTTGTAGTGCGAAAGGCGCTTGCGCGATTTCACCGCCTTATCAAGCAGCGTTTTCAATAGCTGCCCGACGCCGTTGAGCGCAAACAGAACGACCACCGTGGTGACCAGCACCGCAATGCCGAAGCCGCCCGAGGTCTTCTTTACAGCCGCGCCTATCGCCATCTGGAAAAGAAGGGTGAGCAGCGCCGTTATGCCCCAGAACGACGATTTTGTAAACTTTTTAAAAAAGCCCGCCACCGCACCGCCTATCGTACCCGCGATGACTAAAACTATTAAAATTGCGGACATTATTTCCTCCGTTTATTTGTTGAAATTATCTTTGAGCGACACTATCTCGGAAAGCTGAGCTTTGCCGTCCTTTGCCGCGCAAACCTTGTAATATCCCGTGCGCATCATCTGGAAGCACTTGCCCTCTCCGCTTTGGGCGGCGTAAGGCTCCACCTTTCCGCAGCACGTTTTTATACTGTCGTAATTAAGTCTTTCTGCGTAATCCTGGTCGGGGTATTCCTCGTCCTTCAAAAGCTGGGAATAGCTCGTAAAGCAGGCGTCCACGCCGTACTTGCAGTCCACCCACTGAATTACGCCCTTTGCCTTTATATCGCTCTTGACCTCGCTGCCAGAACGCGTTTCGGGGAAATAGGTGCAAAGTATTTCCTTGACCTCACCGTTTTCGTCCAGAACGACGTCGTCGCAACGCACGATATACGCCGCTTTAAGGCGCACGAAGCCGCCCTTGAACAGCCTTTTGAATTTGGGCGGAGGCACCAGCGCGAAGTCGCTCCTGTCGATATATACGCTGCCCGAGAACTTGACGGGGCGGGTTGCGCCGCTTCCGTCGGTGGGGTTCTTTTCAAACTCCAGCTCCTCCTCGCCGCTGTAATTGGTCACGGTAAGCTTAACGGGGTCGGTTACCGCCATAGCCCTTTCAGCCGTAACGTTAAGCTCGTCGCGGATACATTCGTCAAGCTGGGCGTTATTTACCACGCCGTAGTTCTTGGCAACGCCCACCGCGGCGCAGAATTTGCGGAGCGCCATGGGAGGCACGCCCCTGTTTTTAAGCCCCATCAAGGTGGGCATACGGGGGTCGTCCCAGCCGCTTACCACGCCCTCGTCCACGAGCTTTTTTAAATACCTCTTGGACATAAGCGTGTTGGTTATGTTAAGACGCGCAAACTCTATCTGTCTGGGCACGGGCTGTGCAAAGCCCGCCTTTTCTATTACCCAGTCGTAAAGCGGTCTGTGGTTTTCGAATTCAAGCGAACACAGCGAGTGCGTAATGCCCTCGATTGCGTCCGACACGGGGTGCGCAAAGTCGTACATGGGATAGATGCACCACTTGTCGCCCTGACGGTAGTGCGGAACGTGCGCTATCCTGTAAATTACGGGGTCGCGCATATTGAGGTTGGGCGACGACATATCTATCTTTGCCCTTAAAACCTTTGCGCCGTCCGGATATACACCCGCCTTCATCTCGCGGAAAAGCCGCAAATTTTCCTCCACGCTCCTCTTCCTGTAAGGGCTTTCCTTACCGGGTTCGGTGAGAGTGCCGCGCGTTGCGGTAATCTCCTCGGCGGATAAATCGCAAACGTACGCGTTGCCGTCCTTAATATACTTTTCGGCAATCTCGTAAAGCTTGTCGTAATAGTCGGAGGCGTAAAACAGGTTGTCGTATTCGAAGCCCAGCCACTTGACGGCGTCTATAATGGAATTGACGTATTCGTAATCTTCCTTTGCGGGGTTGGTGTCGTCCATACGCAGGTTGATTTTGCCCGCGTACTTTTCCTTAACGCCGAAATTTATGCACAGCGCCTTTACGTGCCCGATGTGCAGATATCCGTTGGGCTCGGGCGGAAAGCGCACAGTTATCTGATTGCCGCGCCCTTCGTACTTGCCGCTTGCAAGGTCCTCGTTGATATACTGTTCTATAAAATTCGTTGCCTCGGGAAGTTCCATATTTTCACCTATTAAGACAGTCCTGTAATCTTGCCGTCACTATCAATATCGATATGTTCGGCGCCGGGGATTTTACCGAGCCCGGGCATAAGCATAATAGAGCCGGCAATTGCCACGATAAAGCCCGCGCCGCCGCGGTATTCTATATCGCGCACGAAAATTCTAAAGCCTTTGGGCGCCGCCAATAACGCGGGATTATCCGAAAGCGAATACTGCGTCTTGGCTATTATCACGGGCAAGCCCTTTACGCCGTTGCTTTCCAGAAGCGCAATCTTTTCTTCAGCTTCGGGCGAAAAATCCGCGCCGTCACCGCCGTAAACGTTCTTGACGACGTCGTTGATTTTGGTCTTAATGCCGTCGTTTAAATTATATGCAAAGTGCAGCTTACTCTTTTCTTCGCACGCCTCGATAACCGCCTGCGCAAGCTCCTTGCCGCCCTCGCCGCCCTTTAAGAACACGTCGGTAAATACCGCCTTTGCGCCCGCTTCCGCGCACGCGTTCATAACCGCTTCAATCTCCGCAGGGGTGTCCGTAAAGAATCTGTTCATTGCAACCACCACTGGCTTTTTGTAAACGGTCTTAACGTTATCGACGTGCTTTAAAAGATTGGGCAAGCCAGCCTTTAACGCCGCTATATCCTCGTTCGAAAGGGTATTTTTGTCCGCGCCGCCGTGCAGCTTTAAAGCCTTCACGGTTGCAACCACCACCACGCAATCGGGCTCAATACCCGCAATTCTGCACTTGGCGTCAAGGAATTTTTCCGCGCCCAGATCGGCGCCGAAGCCCGCCTCCGTAACCGTGTAGTCCGAAAGGGTCATTGCCGCAAGCGTAGCCCTTACCGAGTTACAGCCGTGCGCTATGTTCGCAAACGGTCCGCCGTGAACTATCGCGGGCGTGCCCTCTAAGGTCTGCACC
>JAIDIR010000168.1 GCA_029052615.1 Clostridia bacterium
GACAAGCACAAGAAATGCGACGATTATCCCTTCGGCGGCGGCGCGGGAATGGTTATGATGCCCCAGCCCGTCGGAAGCGCGGTAGAGGCGGTTGACCCCGACCATAAGGCGCTTAGAATTTACACCTCGCCCAAGGGAGCGCGGCTCACCCAGCAAAAGGTGCTCAGCCTTGCGCAGTGCGGGCATATCGTCATTCTGTGCGGTCATTACGAGGGTGTGGACCAACGCGCGCTGGATACGTATTTCGACGAGGAAATATCCATAGGCGACTACGTGCTTACTGGCGGCGAGCTGCCCGCTATGGTCATCTGCGACAGCGTTGCACGCTACGTGGACGGAGTGCTGGCGGCTGGCTCGCTGGTGGACGAAAGCTTTTCGGACGGGCTGCTGGAATACCCGCAGTACACGCGCCCCGCGGTATATAACGGGGTGAGCGTGCCCGAGGTGCTGCTTTCGGGCAACCACGCGGAAATAGACAAGTGGCGCAGGGAGCAGAGCGAAAAGCTTACAAGAGAGCGCCGCCCCGACCTTTTTAAAAAGTAATTACAGGTGACGTAAAATGAAGACCCTACAATGGTTCCCCGGGCATATGACCAAGGCAATGCGCATGATGGAGGAGAACGTAGCCGTCTGTGACGGAGTTATCTACGTGCTCGACGCGCGTTGCCCAGCGTCGTCGTTCAACCCCGCGCTCAAAAAGCTGCTCGGGGCTAAGCCCGTTTTGTACGTTCTGAACAAGGGCGACCTTGCCGACGGTAAAGCCGACGCGTTTGCCAAGCTCATACGCGACAGCGGCGCGCCGTGCGTGCGCATTAACGCTGCGGACAGCCGTTCGCGCAGGGCGTTGTCCGATGCGGTTGCGGCTCTGGTTGCAAGCAAGCGTCAAAGGAACGCGCAGAAGGGATACACCCAGACCTTTCGCTTTATGGTGTGCGGCGTGCCCAACACGGGCAAGAGCACGGTCATCAATCTGCTTGCGGGAAACGCGCGCGCCCAGACGGGCAACAAGGCGGGCGTAACGCGCGGCAAACAGTGGATACGGTTGGACGGGTACGAGCTTTTAGATACGCCGGGCACCACGCCGCCGTCGTTCGTCAATCAATCGCTTGCCGTGCGCCTTGCGTACGTCGGCAGCCTGAACGACGATATTCTCGATTTGGACGATATCGCACTGGCGCTGTTGGCGGAGCTTAAGCAAAAATACCCCGCCGCGCTTGCCGAAAGATACGGCATAGGAGCGGGGGAACAGGCGGACGTAGAGCTTACGCCGCTTGAAATGCTGGACAAGGTATGTATGCGGCGCGGCTTCGTTCTGCGCGGCAACGATTACGACTACGAGCGCGGAGAAAAGGCGGTCATTGACGACTTCCGCAAGGGCAGGCTGGGCAAGGTCACGCTTGACGATTTGAACGATTGCAAAGGTTTCGTTTTTTAAAATGGATAAACTGGAATACGAAAGACAGCTTGTGGAAAAGGGCTGTAAATATATTTGCGGCGTGGACGAGGTGGGCAGAGGTCCGCTTGCCGGTCCCGTGGTGTGCGCCGCCGTTATAATGCCGCTTGACGACCTTATAGAGGGCGTGGACGACAGCAAAAAGCTTTCCGCCAAAAAGCGTGAAGTTTTAAGCGAAAACATATTAAAAAAGGCGGTTGCCTACCGAATATGCCGCGTCGAACCGCAAATTATAGACCAAATCAACATTTTGCAGGCGACCAGACTGTGTATGAAGAACGCGGTGGAGGGCTTGAAAATTGCGCCCGACTTCGTGCTTACCGACGGCAATATGACTTTGGATATTGCCATTCCGCAGAGGTTTATAATCAAGGGCGACGCGCTCAGCTATTCTATCGGCGCGGCTTCGATTATCGCCAAGGTTTACAGGGACAAGCTTATGGCGGACTACGCGAAAGAGTATCCGCAGTACGGCTTTGAAAGCAACGTGGGCTACGGCTCGCAGGCGCACATAAAGGCGATTGAGCAGTTCGGCCTGACGCCCATACACCGCAGGAGTTTCACCAAGAGATGGCAATAAACGGAGAGAAGCGAAGGCTGGGCTTTGCGGGCGAGAGCAGGGCGGCGGACTATCTTGAAAAGTGCGGATATAAAATCGTCGAGCGCAATTACAGGTGTCCGTTCGGCGAGGTGGATATAATTGCCGAGCGCGACGGCGTGCTTGCGTTTATCGAGGTCAAGACCCGTTCGAGCGACTATTTCGGCGCGCCCAACCAGGCTGTTGACAAAAAGCGTATGCAGCGCTATAAAAATTGCGTGCGTTATTATTTCGTTCACAGGGAAATAGATTGCACCGTGCGTTTTGATATAATCGAAGTCACGAGGGCGGGCATTAACCACATCGAAAATGCCTTTATATAATACATATTATATATAAGCAATTTAAGGTGACCGGTTACAGCCTCGGTTTAGAAGCAAGCAAGACAAGGAGCGCGAGGAAAACTTGAAGGAGTTTACAAAGATGTAAATGACTGAAAGTTGCCGCAGCGCGACGCGGTATGGCGAAGCTTATAAGCCGAGATACGGTTGTAGTGAATAGCTGAAATTGTTTTGTGAAATTTGCGACACACCCCGTAAAAATAGTTGCATTTTCGATTTTCATTTGCTAAGATAGTATGGCACTCGCAAAAAAACAAATAAAAATTTAAAGACTTCGGGTATTCCGCTACGGCAAAACCGCCGCATGAATACTTGGTTAATCGGAGGAAAAGTCAAATGAGTAAGTTGATAGAAGCCATTGAAAAGGAAGGAATGAAGGAAAGCGTTCCCGCGTTCAACGTAGGCGACACCGTAAGGGTCGGCTTTAAGGTTATCGAGGGTACGAAGGAAAGAATTCAGAACTTCGAAGGCGTCGTTATCGCAAAGAAGCACGGCGGTATAAGAGAAAGCTTCACCGTCCGCCGCTTATCTTTCGGCGTAGGCGTGGAAAGAACCTTCCCCGTTCACTCTCCCAAAATCGCGTCCATCGCGGTAGTCAAGAGAGGTAAGGTAAGAAGAGCTAAGCTCTACTACCTGAGAGGGCTGACTGGTAAGGCTGCTAAGATTCAGGAAATAAGATAATTAAATAAGCTCCCGTTGCGCAAACGCGCAACGGGAGCTTTGCTATTTATAGCGAGGTTTATTTACGAATGTTATCCAAGATTGCAAGTTACACGGTCGTCGGGCTGGACGGCGTGCCGGTTGAGGTCGAAACGGATATAAACAAGGGCATGGTCTCCTACGAGCTGGTCGGGCTTCCCGATACCGCCGTAAAGGAGAGCAAGGAGAGGGTGTTTTCGGCAATACGCAACAGCACGCTCCGCTTTCCCGTCAACAAAATAACCGTCAACCTCGCGCCCGCGGATATTAAAAAGGAAGGCAGCCAGTACGACCTGCCCATCGCAATATCCCTGCTGGTTGCAAGCGAGCAGCTGAAGACGGACACCGACGGCGTGGTTATGCTTGGCGAGCTTGCTCTGGACGGCGGCTTGCGCGCGGTGACGGGCATACTTCCCGTTCTCATCTCGGCAAAGAGCAAGGGCTTTAAAAAGTTCATAGTGCCCTTCGGCAACGCCAACGAGGCAAGCTATATCGAGGGTATTGAAGTTTACGCGTTGAAATCTTTACGGGAGGCGTTCGACTTTTTGAGCGGAACGCCCTTCGAGCCGGTGCAGGTGCGCAGCTTCGAGGCGGCTAAACGTCGCGCCTCCTACGACTGCGATTTATCGCTGGTGCGCGGACAGGCGGTTGCCAAGCGCGCGCTGGAGATAGCCGTTGCGGGCGGTCACAACGTGCTGTTATCGGGTCCTCCCGGTACGGGCAAAACCATGCTTGCGCGGTGCATACCCACCATTATGCCCGATATGACCTTCGAGGAGGCGCTGGAGGTTACCAAAATACTTTCGGTTTCGGGCGAGCTTGGCGAGGACGGAATTGCATCGCTGCGCCCCTTCCGTACGCCCCACCACACGGCGACCACCGTTTCGCTGTGCGGCGGCGGAAACTCAAAGATAAAGGCGGGCGAAATTTCCAAGGCGCACAGGGGCGTGCTGTTTTTGGACGAGCTGCCCGAATATACGCGCGGCGCGCTGGAAGCGTTGCGCCAGCCCCTGGAGGACGGAAAGATAACCATAGCCAGAGCGGGCGGCGCGGTGACATTCCCCGCGGACTTCATTCTGTGCGCGAGCATGAACCCCTGCCCGTGCGGCAACTTCGGCTCCAAGGACAAGACGTGTACCTGTACGCCCGCGCAGATAAGAAAGTACCGCGGCAAGATTTCGGGTCCGCTTCTGGACAGAATAGATTTGCAGGTCGAAGTAGACGGAGTTAAATACGAGGAGCTTGCGGGCGGCAGCGACGGCGAGCCGAGCGCGGAAGTCAAAAAGCGCGTGGAGCGCGCGAGGGCAATTCAGCGCGAAAGGTTTTTAAACGAGGACGGCGTGACCGTAAACGCCGATATGGGCGAAAGGCAGATTAAGCAATACTGCCGCTTGTCCCCCGACTGCGAAAGCATATTGCGCGCCGCGTTCGAAAGGCTCAATCTTTCCGCAAGGGCGCGTTCGAGGATAATCAAGGTCGCGCGCACTATCGCCGATTTGGACTGTTCGGAAACCATTAAGCCCAAGCACATTCTTGAAGCGACGTCGTACAGAAACTTCGACAGCACGGCGGAAAGATGAATTATACCAGAAGCGAAACAGATATAATAGTCGCGGACAGCATAGAAGAGCTCAACTATAAACAGAAGAAGCTGCTGCTTGCTTCCGAAAACGGCGAGATAGCCGACGGGCAAAAATATGCCGAGGCGCTGATTAAAACGCTTGACGGCGGAGTATATAATAAAATAAGGGAAAAATTCCGTGACCAAAACTATCGCGGCAAAGTGCTTGCCGCTCTCGACAAAAAGGGCGTGCAGTGCGTTACCTTAAAGAGCGCGGACTATCCCGAGCGGCTTAAACAAATTCCCGTGCCGCCTTTGGTGCTGTATTTAAGGGGCAACGTGGCGCTGCTTGCAACCCGCAAGTTTGCGGTGGTGGGCTCGCGCAAAACCACGGCGCAGATGACGGAAGCCTGCAAAAAGATATGCGCGGAGCTTTCACAAAAGCTTACCGTGGTTACTGGCGTTGCCGACGGAGCGGATAGCGCGGCGGCTAAGGGCGCGCTGAAGAGCGGCAATATAATATGCGTGCTGCCCGGCGGTCATTCGCGCAGCGGCGCGGCAAACGCGGACCTGTTGAGAAAGGTGGAGCAGAACGGTTTGTCGATAAGCGAGTTTCCGCCCTCGACCAGAGTGCAGAGGCATACGTTTTTACTGCGCAACCGCGTGATTGCGGGGCTGACTGAAGGCGTGCTGGTGGTGTCCGCCGCGGAAAAGAGCGGCGCGCTTTCAACGGCTTCGTACGCGGCGAACTATTCCAGGGACGTCTTTGCGTTTCCCTACGGAGTGGGCGTACCTTCGGGTGCGGGCTGTAACGCTCTCATTAAAAGCGGTGCGTACCTATGCGACTGCGCGGCGGATATATTGAGCGTTTTGGGCATAGATACGGCAGCAAAGAAAGAGAGCGCGCCGGAGCTTGACGGCGACGAAAAAATAGTCTATAAGCTTTTAAAGGAGCAGGGCGAAACGCACGCGGAAAAGATAGCCGCGGCGCTGGGCACTTCGCTTGCCGAAGCGCTTACACTTTGCTCGCTTATGGAAATAAAGGGACTGATAATAAGAACGGGCGGCAACGCGTTTGCCGCAATATAAATAATAGGTGAAATTATGGATTTAATCATAGTCGAATCGCCTTCCAAGGCAAAAACCATCTCTAAATATTTAAAGGGAAAGTTCCGCGTGGACGCTTCGGGCGGTCACGTAAGGGATTTGCCCGAAAAGACTCTCGGCGTAAAGATTACCGAAAATTTCGAGCCGCATTACGAGATAACGCCCAACAAAAAGGACGTCATTAAAAGACTGACCGACGAGGCGAAAAAAGCCGACCGCGTCTATCTTGCAACCGACCCCGACCGCGAGGGCGAGGCGATAAGCTGGCATTTGCAGACCGTTCTCGGCATGGACCCCGACGGCGCGAACAGGGTGGAGTTCAACGAGATTTCTCCGCGCGCGGTGCAGAACGCTTTAAAGAGTCCGAGAAAGATTGATTACAACCTTGTCGACGCGCAGCAGGCAAGGCGCGTACTTGACAGGCTTGTGGGCTACAAGCTTTCGCCCTTTCTGAACAACCGCATACAGGACGGGCTTTCCGCGGGGCGCGTTCAGTCGGTCGCGCTGCGCTTAATCGTAGACAGGGAACGCGAGATAACGGCGTTCATTCCCGAGGAATATTACACGCTTACGGCGCAGCTGCGCGATTTACCCGCCAAATATGCGCCCTTCAAGGCGGTTTATCAGTTAAAGAAGAGCGGAAAATCGCTTACCGCGGAGGACGCGGCTAAGGCGGAGGCGGAAATAAAGGGCGGCAGTTTCGTCGTTACCAAGGTCAAGAGCGGCGTAAGCAAGCAGCACGCGCCCGCGCCCTTCACCACGTCGTCCTTGCAGCAGGACGCTTCCAACAAGTTCGGAATGTCCTCGCCCGAAACCATGCTGGTTGCGCAGCATCTGTACGAAGGTATGGAGGTGGGCGGCGACCATATCGCGCTTATCACCTATATAAGAACGGACTCCGTGCGCATTGCAGTCGAGGCGCAGAAGAGCGCGCTTGAATTTATCGAGCGCAATTTCGGCAAGGATTACGTGCCCGAAAAGCCCAACTATTACGCAACAAAGAAGGGCGCGCAGGACGCGCATGAGGCTATCCGCCCCATAAACTTAGAGGTCACCCCCGCAAGCGTAAAGCAGTATCTGGATAAAAAACACTACAATATATACAAGCTCATTTACGACCGTTTCGTCGCTTCGCAGATGGCGGAGGCGCAGTACAATTCCATGCAGGTGGAGGCTACGAGCGCGGGCTACGTCTTTAAGGCGAGCGGCAAGACCGTGCTGTTCGCGGGCTTCACCGCGGCTTATCAGCAGGCTCAGTCGGGAGAAAACGACGAGGAGGAGAGCGGCAAGCTTTTGCCTCCGCTCAACGAGGGCGACAAGCTGGATCTGACCGCGCTGACGAGCGAGCAGAAATTCACCCGCCCGCCCCTGCGCTATACCGACGCGTCGCTCGTAAAGGCGATGGACGAAAGGGGAATAGGCAGACCTTCTACCTACGCTTCCATAATCTCCGTGCTGACCAAGCGCAAGTACGTGGAAAAGGACGGCAAATATATGGTGCCCACCGACGTTGCGTATAAGATTACCGACGTGCTGGTGCACTATTTCACCGACATTATGGACGTCGACTTTACCGCCAAGATGGAAGAAGAGCTCGATAAAATCGAAGAGGGCGGCGTTGACTGGCACAAGATAATTTCCGACTTCTATCCTTCGTTTGCCGAAAAGCTGCGCACCGCGGCGTGCGACGGCGACGAGGAAACGGACATCAAGTGCGAAAAGTGCGGAAGCGTTATGATAAGGCGTATGGGCAAGTACGGCAAGTATCTCGCCTGCTCCAACTATCCCAAGTGCTCCAACATCGTCAGCGAGAGCGAGGTGGAAATTTCCGACGTGCGTTGCCCCAAGTGCGGCGCGAATATGGTGGTCAAGAGCGGCAAGTACGGCAAATTCCTTGCCTGCCCCAACTACCCCGAATGTTCGGCTATACTGCCCATCGACGTCAAGATAACAGAAGAAAAGTGCCACGAATGCGGCAGCTTTATGTTCATAAAGAAGGGCAAGTACGGCAACTATTTCGAGTGCCCGACGTGCGGCGCGAAACAGCCCGTCAACAAGCCCGACGGCAACGCGCGGCAGGGTGAGCACACCGACGGCAAGTGCCCGACGTGCGGCAAGCCTATGCGCCGTATGCGCTCCAAAAACGGCAAGATATATTACGGCTGCACGGGCTATCCCGAATGCAAATTTTTAAGCTGGGACGTGCCCACGGGCGACAAGTGCCCCAAGTGCGGCAAGGGCTACGTTGTCAAGCGCGGCAGCGAGTTAAAGTGTTCGGAAAAGAATTGTGATTATTCCGCACCCGCACCCAAGGAAGATGAACAGGGTTAAAGTTATAGGCGCGGGGCTTGCCGGCGCGGAGGCGGCTTATTACCTTGCAACTCACGGCGTTAAGGTAGAGCTTTACGATATCAAGCCGAACGGCTTTACGCCCGCGCACTCTTCGCAGAACTTCGGCGAGCTGGTGTGCTCCAACTCCTTAAAAGGCGCGGACGCATACTCCAACGCGTGCGGACTTTTAAAGGAAGAGATGCGGCGGATAGGCTCGCTGACCATGCAGGCGGCGGATGCTTCGCGCATACCCGCGGGCGGCGCGCTTGCCGTCGACAGGGAAAGGTTTTCGGCGTTCATAACGCAAAAGCTTAAAGAGCAGGAAAATATAAAAATTATCTGCGGCGAGGTTTCGGCAATTCCCGACGCGCCGTGCATAATAGCAACCGGTCCGCTTACGTGTGACGCGCTTGCGGAGGATATAAAGAACAGGCTGGGCGGCGCGCTTCACTTTTACGACGCGTCCGCACCCATAGTAACGCGCGACAGCGTGGATATGGATAAAGCCTTTTTCGGCGACAGGTACGGCAAGGGCGGCGACGATTATTTAAACTGCCCCATGGACAAGCAGGAATACGAGGCGTTCGTTTACGAGCTCGTTAACGCCGAGCGCGCACAGCTTCATTCGTTTGAAAAGCGTGAAATTTTCGAAGGGTGTATGCCGCTTGAAATTATGGCGGCGCGCGGCGCGGACACCCTGCGCTTCGGACCGTTCAAGCCCGTGGGACTGCGCGACAAGGACGGCAACAAATTTTACGCCGTGTTGCAGTTGAGAAAGGAAGATAAGGACGGCACGACCTATAATCTGGTCGGCTGTCAGACCAATTTAAAGTTCGGCGAACAGAAGAGGGTGTTTTCTATGATACCCGCGCTGAAAAACGCAGAGTTCACGCGGTACGGAGTTATGCACCGCAACACCTATCTCAATTCGCCCGCCGTGCTCAACGCGGACTTTTCGTTAAAGTCCTCGCCGCTCACATTTTTCGCGGGGCAGATGACGGGCGTGGAAGGATACGTGGAATCGGCGGCAAGCGGACTTTTGGCGGCGGTACATACGGTAAGAAAGCTTGCGGGTAAGAGCGTGATTATTCCCGACGGAACTACCGTTTCGGGCGCTTTGTCGGCGCATATTGCGGGGCAAACGGACAATTTCCAGCCCATGAACGCCAATTTCGGAATACTCAAGCCCTTGGAAAAAACCGTGCGCGACAAGAAGCTGCGCTACGCCGCGCTTGCGGAACGCGCGCTTGAAAGCATAAATAAATTCGTAAAAGAAATAAGTGAGTAAAATGCTCCGCGGCGTTTAACCTATGGCGCGGAGAGTTTATCTATAAATCGGATAACAAAATTTTCGGAGAATAATTATGACAGAATTTCACGCAACTACCATTTGCGGAGTTAAAAGGAACGGAAAGATTGCTATAGCCGGCGACGGTCAGGTCACCATGGGCGAAAGCGTCATTTTCAAAAACAGCGCAACCAAGGTGAGAAGAATTTACGGCGGCAAGGTCGTTCTGGGTTTTGCGGGTTCGGTTGCCGACGCCTTTTCTTTGAGCGAAAAGTTCGAAGGTATGCTCAACAAATTTTCGGGCAACCTTATGCGTTCGGCGGTGGAGCTTGCCGAGCTGTGGCGCGGCGACAAGATGGGCAGAAAGCTTGAAGCCTTGATGATAGTCGCCGACAAGGAAAGCATGCTTATAGTTTCGGGCACGGGCGAGGTTATCGAGCCGGACGACGGCATAGCGGCAATAGGCAGCGGCGGCAACTACGCTTTGGCGGCGGCGCGCGCCCTTATGCAGAACACCGATTTTACGGCGGAAGAGATTGCGCAGAAGTCGCTTAAAATCGCAAGCGAAATTTGTGTGTACACCAATGACAACATTAAGGTGGAAAGCATTTAAAAAATGAAATATAGACATCCCAACGATAAAAGAATAATTCTGTGCGCGGTTGCCGCGGTCGTCTGTGCGGGGGCGTTCGTTGCGGTATTGCTGCGCATCTTCGCGCCCGGCGCTCCGCGCGTTTTGTTTATCCCCTTTCTTTTAACGGCAGTCGGCTTTTTGCTGAGCTCAGGTTTTATAATCCGCTTTTGCATAGAGAGGGCTAAGGATAAGCGCAACGGCGTTGCAATAGACAGGGCGGTAAGCAAACGCCCGCTCACTCCGTCGGATATCGCGTGCATAGTCCTACTGGTCGTCAGCCTGATAAGTTTTCTTATCTCCGTAGTATTTATGTGCTACCCCGGTATAGTTCCCGGCGGCGTTACGGCGGTGCTGTTTATTATCGGCATTGCGGGATATCTTGCGGGCAGCCTGTGGGCAAGGTTACTGTTTATCAAGGCGGTTAAAAAGAACGCCGAAGAGAAAAAGCTTTTTATGGAAAGTATGGAAAATGAAAACGACGGCGGAGATAACGACCCCGCCGACAACAAATAAAATTCGAATTAACGAGGTAATCTAAAATGGATTTGACCCCCAAGCAAATCGTACACGAACTCAATAAATATATAATAGGGCAGGACGAAGCCAAAAAGGCGGTTGCAATAGCTTTAAGAAACCGTTACCGCCGCTCGCAGCTTTCTCCCGAAATGCAGGACGAGGTTACGCCCAAGAACATCATTATGAAGGGTCCCACGGGCGTTGGTAAAACAGAAATCGCGCGCAGGCTTGCAAGGCTGGTAAAGGCGCCTTTCTTAAAAGTGGAAGCCACCAAGTACACCGAAGTCGGTTACGTTGGCAGGGACGTCGAGAGCATGGTGCGCGACCTTGCGGAGTGCGCGATACGCCTCGTCAAGGAGGAAAAGACGCAGGAGGTCAGCTATAAGGCTACCGCCGTTGCCGAGCGCAAAATCGCCAAGGTGCTTGCCGAAAGTATGAAGGCGGAGCGCGGCGAAACGTCCAAGGAGGTTTTCGAACAGAACCTGGTGGACGGCATACACGCGGGCAAGTACGATAACACGGTTATCGAGCTGGAAGTTGCCGACAACCCCAAGCCCTTGGAGCTTTCCCCCGGACAGGGCGCGGCAATCGATTTAGGCTCCATATTCAGCGGGCTGGGCATGGACAGAAAGAAAAAGCGCAAGGTATCCGTCAAGGAAGCTAAAAACCTTCTCATTGCAGAGGAGGCGGATAAGCTTATCGACAACGACGCGGTAAACGCGGAGGCAATCCGCCGCGCCGAAAACGACGGCATAATATTCATTGACGAAATAGACAAGATTGCGGGCAAGGGCAACCAGGGCGCGGACGTTTCGCGCGAGGGCGTTCAGCGCGACATACTGCCCATAGTAGAGGGCTGTACGGTTATGACCAAGTACGGACCAATACGCACCGATTACATTCTTTTCATTGCGGCGGGCGCGTTCCACGTTTCCAAGGTGGAGGATTTAATTCCCGAATTGCAGGGCAGGTTCCCCATTCAGGTGGAGCTGAAGAGCCTTACAAAGCAGGACTTCATAAACATTCTCACCCAGCCGCAGAACGCAATAACCGCGCAGTACGCGGCGCTGCTTAAGGTGGATAATATTGACCTGCAGTTCAAGCCCGACGCCATAGAAAAAATTGCGGAGATTTCCGTTGATATCAACGCCACGTCGGAAGATATCGGCGCACGCAGACTGCACACCGTAATGGAGTATCTTTTGGAAGATATTTCGTTCAACGCGGGCGGAAACGACTACCCCGTTATTCCCGTGGAAGTCAACGCGAAATACGTGGAAGAGCATCTTGACAAAATAATCAAAAACCGCGATATGCGCAAATATATACTTTAAAGGTGTATTATGAATCCCGTTTATATAATTTTGGGAATTTTCGGTATGGTGACGTTGGCGAGTTTCGTATACGCTATACTGAAAATAAAAAAAGGATTTAATACTTCTTCCGACAGCGAAACGCAAAGCGAGTCCGAGCGTGAAATGCGTCAGCTTTGCAAAAACCTTACGGGCGAGGAGCTGTATAAAAAGGCGTATGAGTACGTGGATAAGGACGGGGAAGTAACCAAGTACGACAGCTGGAAAACCTTTATGAGCGCTTCTGCAAGTAAGGATTATATTCCCGCCGTCCGCGAGTGGGGAATTTACAATAAATATAAGAATTCCAAAGTTGCGGAGGAGATGTTTACCCGTGCGGCTGAAGCGGGTGACGCGAAAGCTACGGAAGAGCTGTTCAATATGTATTACTACGGTGTAAGCAGCACTCCCAAAATAAAGAAAGACGTAGACAAAGCTCTGCAGATTATAACTCCGTTTGCGGATAAGGGAAATGCGGTTGCCATAAGAATGTTGGGTAAGTATTATTACTACGATAAGGATGACAACGATAAAGCGCTGGAATTGTTTCTGAAAGCTGCAGACGGCGGTGACGCGGAAGCAATGACCGAAGCGGCGGAGATTTATTTTTATCAGGATGACTACCAAGAGTATAAAAGGTTGCTTTTAAAAGCCGCCGAGCAGAACTATGCCGATGCGGAGAGCAAGCTTGGTTACTATTATCAGAATCTCGACGACTTTGAACCGGAAAAGCCCGATTTGCCGCAGGCGTTGCAATGGTATAAAAGAGCTTCCGAGCACGGCGATAATACGGCAACCTGCGACGTCGGCGAAATGTATCTCAACGGCGAAGGCACCGTAAAGGACGAGTACGAAGCGGCTAACTGGTTTAAAAAAGCTATGGACGCCGGCTCGGTTTACGGCACGTATCTTTACGGCAGATGCTTTATGAACGGCACGGGAGTCGCGCAGGATAAGAAAAAAGGTATAAAACTGTACGTCGAAGCCGCCGAATACGACGAGGACGCGCAGTGCGCTTTGGGGATTTGCTATCTCGAAGGCGACGGCGTGGAAAAGGATTTGAAAAAGGCTGTTTTTTATCTTGAAAAGGCCGTTTCCGATAATTACGTAAAGAGCGAAGAAGCCGAAGCGAAACTTGAAGAACTCCGCGCTTCTGGCATTATAAAATAAGGATGAATTATGATTAACGTACCCAAGGGCACAAAGGACGTTTTGCCCGAGCAAAGTTACAAGTGGCAGTTCGTCGAAGGCACGGCGAGAGA
>JAIDIR010000169.1 GCA_029052615.1 Clostridia bacterium
GGTAATATGTGCGGTTGCGCTTACGGGCGCGGTGCTTGCGGCGCCGATGCTTTCGGCGTGCAACACGGACCACCCCGAAGCTAAAATAACGGTGGAGTTCGAGGGTATATCTTACGTACTCAATTACAAGATGTACCGCAATATGTATCCGCAGACCGTTCAGCATTTTATCGAGCTTGCGGACAACGGCTTTTACGACGGCACCATAATACACAACTATCAGGCTTCCTATTGGTACGGCGGCGGGTACGCCTATTCCGAAACGGACGAGCTTTCGTATCTGCAGGCGTATGCCGACGGCAAGGAAGGACTTCTGGACTACCTTGACGCGGTTTCCAAGGAAAAGGAATATTCGGTACTTGCGGACCCCGCGGCGGGCAAGATAACGCCTTCGGTGTATCTTGACTATCAGAACGGCGAATACGTGAGCCCTTTGAACACGCTGATAGGCGAGTTCAGCACCAACCAGCACAAGATTGAAAACGGTGCGCTTAAAGGTTCGTACGGCGCGCTGAGGACGTATTACAGCGCAAAGAACGACCAGAAGGATTGGGTGCGACTGGACAAGTACGGCTCTGCCGACGGCGTAATGGGCGAGTACAGATATAACAGTACTACAAGCCTGTTTTCCATTCAGGTAGGTTCTTCCACGTCGACCGATTCCAACTATTGCATATTCGCAACGCTGAAAAATACGGATACGCTTGACAGTCTGCGCAACGCGCTCAGCAGTACGGTATCGACCACGGAAACCAAGCTTTACGTTGACAATTACGACCATTTTCTGGACGCCAATTCCAACGAGGCTACTTACAGAGTTCCCAACAAGGCGATAATCGTTAAGTCGGTTGAAATTACCAAGTATTAAGTAAAGCAGTAAACGCCCCGCGCAACGAAAATTGCGCGGGGCAATTTTTTTTAAAAATTTTTGAAATCGCGTGAACGAATTGAACTTTTTGAACGTATATATAGTGAGGATAAAATGGCGGAAATAATCGGAGAAAATATGAAAGATATCGATTTCGGTGAAAAGATTAAGGAGCTGAGAAAGCGCAAAAACGTTTCGCAGGAGGAGCTTGCGTTTGACCTTAAGGTAAGCAGGCAGACCATAAACAGGTGGGAGGCAAACCTTAAGCAGCCGAATATGGAAAGCATAGTCATGCTGTGCAAGTATTTCGGGGTCAAGTACGAGTATTTTTTTGACGACGAAGAGCTGACGGAGGAGGTTGCCGCGGCGGCTGATAACGGCGGCGAAGCGCAAGTACAGGCAGAGGAAAAGGGCAAAGGCAAAGACAAGCGTTTTATAATCTGCCTTTGCTTACTGGTCGTCTGCTCGGTGTTGTTCGTAGTGCTTACCATTTTGACACTGTGGAGCGGAGTTAACGCTTTCGATTCCAACGTGGGTTACGTTGTCGTTTCGGATTTTGAAAACGAAAAAACTATTTTTGCAATATGTCTGGTCGGTAGCATAATTTCACTGGGCGCAAGCGTAATTGCAATTTTTCTGCTTAAAAAATTCAAAAAGTAAACCGAAGGTTACGTAAATGTAACCCGAAGGTGATTGCGCTTATAACTTTGAAGTTATAAAATATTGTAAAAAAACAAAAGAGGTTACGATATGAAAACAGGAAAAATTAAAGGGCTTATATGCGCGTTGCTGTGCTGTTTGCTTACGCTGTGCGTTGCGCTTATTTGTCTGAACGCAAACGGCGTTTACGCGGCGCCGCAGGACTACGCGGCTGAAAGTGAAGGCGCGCAAGAAACGGAAGGGGAAGGCGAGGCAACGCCTTACGCCTTAGCCAATTTGTCACTTTCCATAAACGGCGGCGACGGCAAGGTGTGGGCAACCGTAAAAAATACCTGGACTTGGGTATCTTCCAAAGTCGTGGTTATAGTTTTGCTGTACTCTTCGGATACGTATTGCGAAGATTATTTGGAAATGAGAATGGAAAGCAATAATGAAATAAGCGATTTGAATATGGGCAAAAGCATTACCACCGAAGCGCCCACGGGCGGCGTTGAAAAGTACTGGCTTGCAAGAGCGCGCTATAAAATAAACAACGGCGAATGGAGAGTAAAGGATACGGGCGTTTGCCGTCTTGGACCTTCGGGCGAGTTTTTGGGGTACACCTGATAAAGCATTAAAAATTATAAAAAAGTCGGACAAATTTTCGTTTGTCCGGCTATTTTTTTTGAAATTTTTTTAAAATGTAAACCAAGTGTTACATAAATGTAACCCGAAGGTGGTTGTTTTATGCTGTAAACGGTGCTACAATGACCACAATTTTCAAATAAAATTTTTTTAAAAGGAGTAAAAAGTTTATGAAAAAGGCGAAGATTCTTTTGGCGACGGCGGCGGTTGCAACGGCAATCACCTGCGCGGTAGGATGCGCGGCGTGCGGAGGCGGCAGCAGCGCCGACAAGGATAAGGACATAGCGGCGGTATATCAGCTTTACGTTGCATACGCGGACGCAAAGGGCGAAACCGCTTTGACCTACGAACAGTGGCTGGAAACAATTAAGGGAGCTCAGGGCGCTACGGGTAAATCGGCTTACGAAGTAGCGGTTGCAAACGGCTTTGAAGGCACGGAAGCGGAATGGCTTGCAAGCCTTAAAGGCGA
>JAIDIR010000017.1 GCA_029052615.1 Clostridia bacterium
TTATATAAAGCTTCTTTGCCCTTCTTAAACATTTTGCGCACGATTTTTTTTGAGCAAAATAAGATTTTTATCGCGCAAAAGCCCTAATTTTCTGCGCTTGACGGTATTTGAAAAATATGTTATACTCACCGTATGCACGTGCACGTAAGGAAAATGCAGGCGAAAAAGCTTTTCAATACCCGCGATTTGGGCGGTCTGCCCGCGGCTGACGGTAAAAAGATTAAGCACGGAAAGCTTTTGCGCAGCGGTAAACTGAGTAAATTACCCAAAAAGACGGTGGACAAGCTTAAAAAGCTGGGCGTAACCACCGTCGTCGACCTGCGCATTTTTACCGAAATCGAGGAGCACCCCGACACCCTTTGGGAGGGCGTGAACTACGTGCATCTTCCCCTGCTTTGCACCGCAACGCCCGGCATTACGCGCGAAAAGAGCATGAAGCATACCATGGTCGTCGAATCCAAGCGCATCAAATCGGAGTTCGGCACGGGCGAAAATTATATGGAGCAGATGTACCGTTCTATTCTGCTAAGCGAGGAGCCGCAACAGCATTTAAAAACCTTTTTAAGGCTTGTCATAGATAACGACGGCGCGATTTTGTGGCATTGCAGCAGCGGCAAGGACAGGGCGGGTATCGTCGCAATGCTTATCGAAAGCCTTCTTGGCGTGAGCGAGGAGGTTGTTCTTGCCGACTATACGGCTTCAAGCCGTTTCCTGCGCGGCAAATTTTTTCGCAACAAGCTGGGGCTTGTAATCGCCCCCTGCTCTATCAGATTGAAAAAGCTGTTAAAAGCTTTTATGGACGTCAAACCGCAGTTCTTAACGACGGCAATGAACGCGGTCAAGGAGCAATACGGCAGCATCGAAAACTATTGCAAACAGGTGCTTGGTGTTACCGACCAAGATATAGAAACGTTGAAACAAAAATATTTGGAGTAATCGGCTAAAAATGGGCGTTTGGAATGCAAGCATATCGGGGTCTGACGATTTTCAGGACGTCAAATACGCATTTTTCGATTACTTCTATCACGATAAAATTTCCGTTGAGGAAATAGAAAACAAGCTTATAGACGCATATAGCGAAATCATACCCGACTTTGATAGCGGCGAGTGGCACGACGTATATTTTGCCATAGCTTACTGCGAATGGAAATGCGGCTGTCTGAGAGATAAGATTTTCAGAACCTGTGAACGGATAATAACGAGCGGCAAAAACACGGAATACTGGGCGGAATTACAGGCAACGCCTGAAATCTTAAAAAAGCGAAAGAGAGAACTGCAAAAATTTCTCGAAAAATTAAAGAGCGAAAACACTAAGCCTGTTAAGCGCAGATACAAAAAGCCCTTCATATTCCCTTTACATACGGGTGACGTTTTTGCCTGTTACAGTAAAGCCAACGGCTGTTACGGTTGCGGCATTACGCTGGAAGTGCGTGAAAGTCAACTGCACCAGTGGGAAGAAGCATACCACTTCCGCGCATTATTCGCTATTTCCGAATACACTCCGAAAGACTTACCGACAGTTGAACAGGTAGTAAATTCAACCGTGCGCGACGTGTTCTGGAACGGTGACTGCGTTTACAATTTGCCTGAACGAGGAATTATAGTTTTGGGCAACGTTGCCGATAAAATCGATAATGACTATTCGGAGTATTTCGGCTCGCACAAAATAAACGGACATATTTACGGAGCCTATCACCTGCGACCAAAATTCGACGAACTGATTTCGCACGATGCAACTAAACGCATCGTCGATAAATTTTCCATATCCGGCAAACCGATGAGTTTTTTCTTTAACAAAGCAAACCTTCCGACCACAAACGAAGTGCTCGGTTTAGACGAAACGTAAGCCGCGCGGCAGAAATGCCG
>JAIDIR010000170.1 GCA_029052615.1 Clostridia bacterium
CCGCCGCCACCGCCGCCGCCCGAAACGGTGCCGCTGCCGCCGCTTATGGTCGGGCATACGTAGGTTGCGTACGTTGCGTGTACTTCCGAATCGGTATCGAGTTTCGGGTCGGACTTTTCCAAACAGATGGTCTTGCCCGAATGTTTATCCGTCGACTCGTTGTGCAGTCTTACGTAAACTATCTTTAGAGCCGCCGTAAGATCTTCAAAATAAATACTCGTTTTGGAAGAATCGTAACGCGCAACCGTACCGCTTGCGTTAACGATAAAGTCGCCTATTTTAATATCGGTATCCGCGACGTCTTCCTGAGTAATTTCAACTCCGTCGTAAATAAAGTCGACCGCCGAAACCAAATCGGGCACTACCGCACTGGTATCTTCCGCCGCGCTCGCACCGAGGTCCATATAAACGAAGTACGCACCGCCGCTGCCGTACTGCATCAACCAGTACTCTACGTTGCCTGCGTCAATATCTTCCTGCTTAACTTCGAATTCATAGTAGAACAATACCCACGAAGGCATCGTGTATTTTGCAACTTCTTCCGTCAACACGTCGTCTCCGGATTGGCTGTAATCGACGTAGAACGGATTATCCCTTGTAGCGTTAGTTCTCGTACCTTTAATAAGTGTAAAGCCGTTGCCCGCCTTTTCGGCGTACATAACGAACCTTATCGTACCCGCCTGCGAAGGCTTGAACCAGATACCGCAGTTTGGCAACGCAATACCGCCTTGGAACCTGAAAAACGGTACAGTTTCGCCTTGCTTCGGCTCTATGCGCTGTCTGCCCCAACCTTTATCCCACTCTAACGGCGTTCCGTCTTTTTTAATAAGATAATATCCGCTACCGTCGTGACCGAGGTCATAACCGCCGTATTTTACGGGATCACCGTCAGCGTCTAAAAAGCGTTCGGTACCGTCTATAAGATAGCCTTCTTCGTCCACGGTACCTGGAACCGGCCAGTTAGAACTGGTGAAATAACCGTCCGCACTGTACATATAACCGTTTTCGTCTATCTTGTAGCCTTCCGCCGTGTACTTAATACCGTTTACGTCAACAGCGTCGCCTTCGTAATCGGTCATAGTATAGCCTTCGCCGTAGGTATTGCCCATCCAGCTTATCTGTCCGTGAGGCGACCACTGTCCGTTTGAGGTTGTACCGGGATAAATCTGCACGCCGGCATTGTTATACGTTTGCGAAAGTCTTACGGAGTTGAAATTTTCCACTTCTCCGTTGCTTGTAGGAATAAGTTCGAGTATATCCTGAGATAAGGATTTGTATTCCGCATCCGTAAGAGCCGAGAATCCGGTGTAATCGTTATACGTATCCGAACCTACGTCTTTGGCGGATATTTTGTATATCCATCTCGGAATTACCTTATCATCGGCGGGAATCGAGCCGTCGGGGAAATGCCAGTTGGTTACATTCGTTCCACCGGGCTTTATTAGCTTATCGCCGAATTCGACCTTTTTATTGTAGACCTTATTTTGGTTACCGACAAGATAACCTATATTGGTATTACCGATAACTTCGCTTGCGTCCGCGCCTTCGTAAGTCGATTCCGAAGATACGGTAAACGGCAATTTTTCGTGCGTTTGAAGCGTAATGCCGTCATTTTTGCTGGCATCAACTTCGGGCAAACGCCAAGCGGGCGTAGCCGATTTTTTATTTGCGTCGATTGCTACCAGACGGTCGTACATTCCGTCAACGTCAAAGCTTGCGCCGAATGCGTTACCAGAGCCGCCGCTGCCGTTTCCGTATCCGCCGCCGGTTACGGAAGACTGGACGCCGTCGCCCAGCTCGCCGAGAATGCTGTTGAAAGTCGAATACTGTGTATCTGCGTCGGCTACCTGCAGATAGGTTTCATTGTCGTTAGTCGCGCGCACGCCAATGGACTGGCACATGCCCGCAACGTGACCGACCGCAAGACCGACCACCTTTGCCGCGCCCGTGCTGTACGTGGTCTTTGAAGTGCTTCCCACCAGCAATACGGGGTTATTGAGTATAAAGTTGCGTATTTCGCTGCTCTTGCCCGTGTTGCCGAACAGACCCACCGCGTTTGAAAATTTATACGTGGGCGAAGCCTCGATGGGGTAATTTTCCTCTTTCAGCAGCGTTTTATCGGTAGTGACCTTTAAATTCTTTATGGATTTGCCGTTGCCGTTGAACACGCCGATAAACGGAGCTTCGTCGTTGCCGATAGGAGGCAGCCACAAGCCGTCGCCCATATCCAGCTCGTCAATGGTCTTTTTGATTTCGAAATAGTAAATTTTGGGGTTGCCGTTTTCGTCGACGAATCTGCCCATATTCTGCAGAACGGCAAGGTTACGCATGTGCGTTGAATTGGCGATAACGAAAGGCGTTTCCTTGGAGCCGTTGCCGCTGTCGAAATACGCGCCCGCCGAAGCGCCGCTTAACACGAACTTGGAGTCTCTGCGGTCCAAAAACCACGCGAAAGCGTAGCCGACCGTAAACACGGCGACCATCAAAGCAACTATTAAACATATAGTTTTATAGACTTTGGCTTTCACTTCTTTTTCCCCCGAAGTTCTGAAAATCAGACTGCCTCTATGTAAAATCTTATATCGTCCGCAAAATCCATCGGCGTGGAGAACGTCGTCCCCTCGATGGTCAGCGCTTTGTAGTACTGAGCGTAAATTTTATTTTCTACGTAATCTACTATGCAATAGAATTTCAACGGCGTAGTTCCGTCGTCCTTTATACCGTTAAGAAGGGTTATAAGACTTCCGTCGGTATCCTCCACCGCCTCAGCCGGCTTTGCCGTACTCTGGCTGACGTTTGTAGGCTTGGCGCCCGTCTGGCTTCCCGCTATGTCGTAAAAGTTTATAACCGAGGACAGAGCGCAGTTAAGACGCATTTCGCCGTCCACGGTGTCGCCCGTAATTTCGCCGCGCGTGGAATTGCAATCGGCGTAAATTGCGTAGGTCCTGCCCGTATCCTCGTAGAAGGTATAGGTGAATTCAAGCAGAAGCGCCGTGGTATCGTCGTTTACAAGTCCGCCGTAGTCGTGCATTTTTACGCTGTCGCTTTCCACCTGGTCGCCGACTTTAAAGTCAGGCGCGCCGTTCGTACTGCCCGTAAGCGTAAGTCTGTAAGCCTTTATCTCGAAATCCTTGATATTGATGTCGCCCACGTCCGAGCTGTAGTCCGTAGCGTCGACCTTGTCGTTAACCGCAAACCACGCAAGGCAGACGCCGCCGCACATAATTACGCTTGCGGCAAGCGCGATTATAGCTTTCAAAAGTGTTTTCGAAGCTTTCAACGCTTTCACTATTCTGCCCCCCTTTCATAGTTTTACGGCACTTGACGTGCGCGCACGCAGGTCGCGTACGCATATACATAACACTATTATAGTATGCACGTATTCATTTGTCAAGACAGATATAAAATTTTTTTATTCGGTCGAATTTTGTTTATTTATGCGCAAAAACGCGTTTTTATTCGTTTTTTATGCATAAATAACCAGCCTTTCGTGTTGACAAACGCATAGATATATAGTAAAATGTAAGGTAATAATCCGGAGAAAATCATATGAAAATCAGTGGAGCGGACATACTTATAAACTGCCTTGTGGAACAGGGCGTAGACACCATTTTCGGCTATCCAGGCGGATCGGTTTTAGACATTTACGACGCGCTTTACAGGAACGGCAAAATCAACCATATTCTTACCGCGCACGAGCAGGGAGCGGCGCACGCCGCCGACGGCTATGCAAGGGTCACCGGCAAGGTGGGCGTTTGCTTTGCAACGTCGGGTCCCGGCGCAACCAATCTTGTCACGGGCATCGCCACGGCGTATATGGACAGCATACCTATGGTTGCGGTCACGGGCAACGTCGGGCTGAATAACCTGGGTAGAGATTCCTTTCAGGAAGTCGACATTGCGGGCATAACTTTGCCCATCACAAAGCATAACTTTATCGTCAAGGACGTAAGCGAGCTTGCGGACGTAATAAGGCGCGCCTTTTACATTGCAAATTCGGGGCGCAAGGGTCCGGTTTTGATTGATATTTTAAAGAACGTGCAGACGGCGCTTTACGACTACGAGCCGGCAAAGCCCCTGCCCTTGAAATCCTACGAAACGCCGCAGAGCAAAATCGAAGCCGCGGCGGATATTATCAACCAGAGCAAAAAGCCGCTTTTAATGATTGGCGGCGGCGCTATGGCGAGCAACGCAACGCCTCACCTTATCAAGCTTGCAAAGAAGCTGAACGCGCCCGTCACCTACACCCTTATGGGCAAGGGCGTTATTCCCGACGGCGAGAAATATAACCTCGGTATGCTGGGTATGCACGGCACGGTTGCGGCGGCGAAAGCGCTTATCGAAAGCGACTGTATCGTGGCGTTCGGCACGCGCTTTTCGGACAGGGTTGCGCTCAACCGCGACCTGTTTGCAAACGGCAAAAAAGTCGTGCACGTAGACATAGACAACGCCGAATTCAACAAGAACGTTTCGGTTACTTTAAGCGTGCTTGCCGACGTTTCGGCATGCGCGAAAGCCCTTATCCCCCTGGTTGAAAACAAGGACGAAAAGTGGCTTGAAAGCGCAATATGTGCCGCCCAACCGGCGGAAGAGGGCAATTGCAGGGCTTACGAGATACTGCGCACCGCGGCAAAGCTTGCACCTGCTGAAGCGCCCCTTATAACCGACGTGGGACAGCACCAGATGTGGACGGCGCAGGCTTATCCCCTCGAATTGCCCAGAAGATTTTGTTCGAGCGGCGGACTGGGCACTATGGGCTACGGCATGGGCGCGGCGATAGGCGCGGCGTACGGTTCGGGAAAGCCCTGCGTGCTTGTTACGGGCGACGGCTGCTTCAATATGAATTTGAACGAGCTGTCCACCGCCGTCACCGAGGGCGTACCCCTGGTCATTCTTTTAATGAATAACGGCGTGCTGGGCATGGTAAGACAGTGGCAGAAAATTTTCTACGAAAGAAGGTTTTCGCAGACGACTTTGAAGAAGAAAACAGACTACGTTAAGTTTGCCGAAAGCTTTGGTGCAAAGGGCATTTCACTTGGCGAAAACGACGACGTTCAAGCCAAGCTTAAGGAGGCGTTCGATTATGCAATTAAGAATTGCGCGCCCGTGCTCGTGGACTGCCGCATTTCGGGCGACGACAACGTTTTACCCATGATTAAACCGGGGGCGGCGTACGAAACGCAGCTTAAAAAAATGGAGGACTGAAAAAATGGACGGTCAGCTTAAAAAATATACGATCGGCGCGCTCGTTTCAAACAAGAGCGGCGTTTTAACGAGAATTACGGGACTGTTCGCGCGCAGGGGCTACAGCATTGAAAGCGTTTCCGCCTGCTCTACCGAGGACCCCGAGCTTGCGCGTATGACTATCGTTCTGGTAGGCGACGAATATATGCTGTACCAGATGATCAGACAGATGGACAAGCTTGAGGACGTCAAGAAAATCGGCTGCGCAAACGAGCTTGACTGCGTTTACCGCGAACTGCTGCTTGCCAAGGTTTCGGCGGCGGGCGACGCGCGTTCGCAGATTGCCCTCGTCAACGAGGTTTACAAGGCGAAGGTCGTCGACCTTTCAATCGACACGATGATTTTAGAGCTGACGGGCGACCCCGAAAAGCTTGATGCATATTTAAAGGTTATCGAGCCGTTCGGCATACTTGAAATGCAGCGCACGGGCGTTACCGTGCTTGCGCGCGGCAAACACACTCTCAAGGATAGAGATTGCTACGGTGACCATATAAACTAAAAAGGATAATTGTATGAAAAACATATTTTCAACCAGCACGGATATGAGTTCGCAGCGCTCGCTTTTGAGGGCGCTGGGCTGGACTGACAGCGAAATGAATAAGCCCATAGTTGGCGTAATCTGCGCGCAGAGCGAGATTATTCCGGGGCATATGCACCTTGATATGATAGCAAAAGCCGCTTCCGAGGGCGTTATAGCCGTGGGCGGTAAGCCCGTAATTCTGCCCGCTATAGGCGTGTGCGACGGCATTGCGATGGGGCACGAGGGCATGAGATATTCCCTCCCCTCCCGCGAGATAATTGCAGACAGCTGCGAAATTCTTTTGCGCGCGCACGGCATACAGGCGGCGGTGTTTATAGGCAACTGCGACAAGATTATTCCCGGTATGCTTATGGCGGCGGCAAGGGTCAATATCCCCTCGATATTCGTTTCGGGCGGCCCCATGCTTGCAGGCAGAGTGCACGGCAAAAAGACCTCCCTTTCGACTATGTTCGAGGAGGTGGGCGCATACAATGCAGGCAGGATAAGCGCGGACGAATTGAAAGATTTTGAATGCGGCGCCTGCCCCACCTGCGGCTCGTGCAGCGGTATGTTTACGGCAAACAGCCTGAACTGCCTTTGCGAGGCGCTTGGTATGGCGTTGCCCGGCAACGGCACACTGCCCATGGTTTACAGTGCGCGCCTTGCGCTTGCCAAGCAAGCGGGCGAGGCGGTTATGAATCTGCTTGAAAAGAATATACGCCCTTCCGATATAATGACCGCCGAAGCGTTCAAAAACGCCGAAACGGTGGATATGGCGATAGGCGCTTCCACCAACACCGTGCTTCACCTTATTGCTGTCGCGCGCGAAGCGGGGCTGGGCAAGGAGCAGGTTTCCATGGACATATTAAACGGCATAAGCGAAAAGACGCCCAACCTCTGCCGTCTTGCGCCTGCGGGCGAACACTACATTGAAGAGCTGCACGAGGCGGGCGGAATATCCGCCGTTATGAAGCAGCTTTACGACGCCAAGCTTTTGAACGGCGACGTTATGACGGTCAGCGGCAAGGCCTTGAAGGAAGTCATAAAGAACGCCGTCAACCGCAACGAGGAGATTATACGCCCCGTTGCCTCCCCCTACTCCGCGCAGGGCGGTCTGACCGTGCTTAAAGGCAATCTTGCAAAGGACGGCTGCGTGGTTAAAAAGTCGGCGGTCGACCCCAGGATGCTAAAGCACAGCGGACCCGCAAAGTGCTTTGACAGCGAGGAGCAGGCAATGCAAGCGATTTCGGGCGGCAAAATAAAAGCGGGCGACGTCGTTGTTATCCGCTACGAAGGACCCCTCGGCGGACCGGGCATGCGCGAAATGCTTACCCCCACCTCCGCCATCGTCGGCGCGGGTCTGGGCGACACGGTTGCCCTTATTACCGACGGCAGATTTTCGGGAGCGACGCGCGGCGCGGCTATAGGTCACGTCTGTCCCGAGGCAGCTGCGGGCGGTCTTATCGGCATAGTCAAGGACGGCGATATTATCGATATAGATATAAACGCCTGCTCGCTGAGCGTACGCCTGAGCGACGAGGAAATAAACCAAAGATATTCGGCGTTCAAGCCGCTTATGAAGCCGGTTTCGGGTTATCTTTCCAGATACAGAAATTCGGTTACTTCCGCTTCCGACGGCGCGGTATTCAAAAAATAAACCAAGCATATAGTATTACCAATGAAAGAAAAGATATTGAATTTTTCCGTGGATACGGACGTTAACAGCATCGAATGCGATTTATATTGCGCGCACCTTATACTTGCCCCCGCAGGCGACGGAAAGCTTACCGTGGAATACCCCGACTGCAAGAACGTGAACGCGGGCTTTGGCGACGGTACGCTTATAATCAACCAGCACAAGCGCAAATTTTACGCACACAAAAAACAGGAAATCAAAATAAGCGTGCCCGAGCATACCGTTCCCGCACTCAAAATAACGGGCAGGCATCTTGCCGTTGAAATAACGGACGGCATTTACGGTGAGCTTGCCGTTACCGCCGACGACGGCGCCGTATCCCTTTCGGGCGGCTCGTTTTGCGAAGCGGAGATTACGGGCGGCGACGTTGCGGTTTACTTAAAAGGCGTAACCGTCAAGGGCGGACTTATTATAAAGATTGACAGGGGCAACGTGCTTGCCGAAAACACCTTTGCTACGCGCTGCGAATGTAGGGCGGCGCGAGGCAATATCGGGCAGGTCAACCTCAACTGCAAGGACTCGTCCTTCGATACGCAGAAGGGCAATATAACCGCAAAGCTTTCGGGCAGCGCAAGCGACTTCAACACTGACCTCTTTACCAAGGAGGGCACGGTGAACAGGGAAAGTCAAAAGCCCGACGGTGCGGAGGGCAACTTCCACGCCTACACTAAAAAGGGAAACATAGTGCTCGACTTTGAAACAGACGGGCAAAAGGAGAACGCCTGATTATGGCAATGACAGCATCACAGAAGATTCTTGCCGCACACGCGCATCTTGACGAGGTGACCGCAGGGCAGCTTATTTCAGCAGAACTCGACCTCGTTCTGGCAAACGACATTACGGGCCCCGTGGCAATTAAGGAATTCAAAAAAACGGGCGCGGACAAGGTTAAGGACAAAAGCAAAATTGCGCTGGTCATGGACCACTTTGCGCCCAACAAGGACGTAAAGAGCGCCGAGCAGTGCAAAGCCTGCCGCATATTCGCCAAGGAACAGGGCATAGAAAATTTTTACGACGTCGGCAAGATGGGCATCGAACACGCCCTGCTGCCCGAACAGGGGCTCGTGGGCGCTGGCGACCTGGTGATAGGCGCGGACAGCCACACCTGCACTTACGGCGCGCTTGGCGCGTTTTCGACGGGCGTCGGCTCCACCGATATGGCGGCGGGTATGCTCACGCAGAAGTGCTGGTTCAAGGTACCTTCCGCAATAAAATTCGAGCTGACGGGCAAGCCCGCAAAGTACGTCTGCGGCAAGGACGTCATACTACATATCATAGGTCTTATAGGCGTTGACGGCGCACTGTATAAAAGTATGGAATTTACGGGCGACGGCGTTAAATATCTGAATATAGACGACCGCTTTACAATCTGCAATATGGCGATTGAAGCGGGCGCGAAGAACGGCATATTCCCCGTCGACGAGGTTGCGCTGGAATATATGAAGGGCAGATTCAAGCGCCCCGTAAAGGCGTATGAAGCCGACCCCGACGCGCAGTACGACGCGGTTTATAAAATTGATTTATCCAAGCTTAAGCCCACCGTATCCTTCCCCCACCTGCCCGAAAACACCAGAACCGAATGGGACAAGATTCCCGTCGACCAGGTCGTAATAGGCAGCTGCACGAACGGAAGAATTACCGATATGCGCATAGCGGCTGAAATTTTAAAGGGCAGAAAGGTTGCCGACGGCGTGAGGGCGATTATCATTCCCGCCACGCAGGAGGTTTACAGACAGTGCGTAAACGAGGGACTTGTAAATATTTTCCTCGATGCGGGCGCGATTATTTCCACCCCCACCTGCGGACCCTGCCTCGGCGGCTATATGGGCATACTTGCGGAGGGCGAAAGGGCCGTTTCCACCACCAACAGAAATTTCGTGGGGCGCATGGGTCACGTCAACAGCGAGGTTTATCTTGCCTCACCCTACGTTGCCGCGGCAAGCGCAATCACGGGCTATTTGAGCACGCCCGACGAGTTGTAAGGAGAAAACAAATGGAAATACACGGCAAAGTTTTTAAGTACGGCAACGACGTCGACACGGACGTTATAATACCCGCGCGCTATCTCAACGACAGCTCGGAAAGCGCGCTTGCCTCCCACTGCATGGAGGACATTGACGCGGACTTCGTTAAGAAGGTCAAGAAGGGCGACGTTATAGTCGCAGGCGACAACTTCGGTTGCGGCTCCTCGCGCGAGCACGCTCCCCTTGCAATAAAGGCGAGCGGAATAAGCCTGGTAATAGCAAAATCGTTTGCGAGAATTTTTTACCGCAACGCAATAAATATCGGCTTGCCCATTCTGGAATGTCCCGAAGCGGTTGCGGCAATAAAGGCGGGCGACGGCGTTAAAGCCGACCTTTCGGCGGGCGTGATTTACAACCTGACCACGGGCGAAAAATTCTCGGCGCAGCCCTTCCCCCCTTTCATTCAGGAGATAATAAACGACGGCGGTTTGCTTGCAAATTTAGCGAAAAAGGGCAATTGACCCCCGCATATGCGGCAAATAACGACGCAAAAGGTGCAATATGAATTATAATATAGTTGTTTTGGACGGCGACGGAATAGGCCCCGAAATATGCGCGGGCGCCATTAAGGTTTTAAACGCCGTAGGTAAAAAATTCGGTCACGACTTCAACTTCGAGCACCGTCTTATAGGCGGCTGCGCAATAGATAAGTGCGGCGTTCCCCTGCCCGAGGAAACGGTTAAAGCCTGCCTTGCAAGCGACAGCGTTTTACTGGGCGCGGTGGGCGGCTACAAGTGGGACAACCTCCCCGTGGACGTGCGCCCCGAAAAGGGCTTGCTGGGCATAAGAAAGGCGATGGGCTTGTATTCCAATATCCGTCCCGCAAAGCTGTGGTCAAGCCTTGCAAACGCCTCCCCCCTCAAGTACGAGCTGGTTAAGGACGGCGTTGAAATAATAATCGTAAGAGAGCTTACGGGCGGCATATACTTCGGCGAGCGCGGCAAGGGCTTCGATACGATGAGCGGCGAATACGCTTGGGATACCGAGAAATATTCGGTTGCCGAAATCGAGCGCATAACGCGCATTGCCTGCGAGCTTGCAATGAAGCGCAGCAAAAAAATCATATCCGTGGATAAAGCCAACGTGCTGGAAAGCAGCAGGCTGTGGCGCAAGACGGTGCACGCGTACGCGCAGAAGCACTACCCCGAAATTACCGTTGAAGATATGCTTGTGGACAACACGGCTATGCAGATTGTAAAGAACCCCGCCCAGTTCGACGTCGTGGTGACGTCCAACATTTTCGGCGACATTTTATCCGACGAGGCGGCGCAGGTGACAGGCTCTATCGGCATGCTTGCCTCCTCCTCTCTCGGCGACGGCACGCGCGGACTTTACGAGCCCATTCACGGCTCGGCGCCCGACATTGCGGGCAAGGACATTGCCAACCCCGTTGCTACGATTCTGGCGGCGGCAATGATGCTTCGCGACAGCTTCGGTTTAACCAAGGAATGTGCCGCGATTGAAAGCGCCGTGCAGAAGGTACTTGAAGAAGGCTGGCGCACCGCCGACATTATGCAGGACGGCGCTAAGAAGGTTAAGGGCAGCGAGATGGCGGCTCTCATTGCGGAAAGGATATGATAGAGGCAAACGTTCAAAAACTTTTCGACAGTCTGCCGAAAACCAACCCTTTCGGCGAAAACGTGACTTTGGTTGCGGCGGTCAAATTACAGTCCCCCGAAGACATTAACCGCGCCATATCCGCGGGTGTAACGGACATAGGCGACAACCACGTTCAGGAATTCAAGGACAAATACGACCAAATTGCGGGCAATCCCGTCCGCCACTTTATAGGGCATTTACAGACCAACAAGGTAAAGTATCTTCTGGGTAAGGTCGACCTGTACCACTCCCTCGACCGCTACGCTTTGGCGGAGGAGCTTTCAAAACGGGGCGAACGCGCGGGCGTCGTATCGAACGTTTTAATTCAGATTAACATAGGCAACGAAGCGACAAAATCGGGCTTTGCATTGGAAGATGCCGACGAGGCTTATGCAACAATAAAGGCTATGCCGTATATTAAAGTCAAGGGGCTTATGGCAATGCTGCCCGACGTGGACGACGTGGAAGAGCTTACGCGCCTTGCAAAGCTTATGCGCGCGCAATTTGAAAAGCTGAAGCAAACCGACCCCGATATACAATACCTTTCAATGGGTATGAGCGGCGACTGGAAGCTTTGCGTTGAGTGCGGAAGCAATATGATACGCCTCGGCACCGCCATTTTCGGGCAGCGTAATTATCAAAATTGAATATTCATATAATTGATTTATAATTCAAAGTGTGCTACAATTCTGTTGGGCACATTTTTAATTTGCCCTTCATTACATAGGAGAAATGTAAAATGGTAATTGCAATAACGGGCACCACGGGCAATATGGGCAGCTACTTTTTGTGGCAGCTGAATATGTCGCCCGCCGCCGCGGATAAAATAAAAATTCTTTGCCGAAGCAAGAAAAAGGCAAAAAAAATATTGAAGCATAACGAGGCAATCTCACACAAAATCGAAGTCGTTTACGGCGGCATAGAGGACGAAAGAGCTTGCCGCGAACTCATTAAAGACTGCGATATGGTGTTCAACGTGTGCGCGGTAATTCCGCCCAAGTCGGACAGCAATCCCAAAGCCGCAATCGCCTGCAACGTCAACGGCGTAAAGGCGCTTCTTGCGACAATAGAGAGCGTAAAGGAAAATCAGCCCGTACTCATTCATATATCATCCGTCGCGGTATACGGTAACCGCTGCGGCGAACACAAGTACGGCAGAGTGGGCGAGCCTTTGGTATCCGGTCCCTTCGAGCTGTACAGCGCAACCAAAATACTTGGCGAATACGCCGTGCTTCAATCAAACGTAAAGTGCTGGGTCGTGCTCAGGCAGACGGCAATGCTGCACTACAACATCTTCAAGGACAACGTTCACGACGGACTTATGTTCCACACCCCCGTCGGCGCGCCGCTTGAATGGGCGACGGTCAGGGACAGCGGCAGACTGCTGCTCAATATAGTAAAGACCTACGCGGACAAGACCCTCCCCGAAAAATTCTGGAAAAAGGTCTACAATATCGGCGGCGGAAAGGACTGCCGCACGTACGGCTACGGCACTTACGACGAGGGCTTTAAAATTATCGGCGGCAACTTTAAACACTTCTTTAAGCCGTGGTACAACGCCACGCGCAACTTCCACGGTATGTGGTACTTTGACAGCGACGAGCTGGACGAATACTTCCACTTCCGCGGGCAGAGCTGCACCGACTTCTGGCAGGAAATGAAGCGCAGAAATAAGATTTACACGATGGGCAAATTCGTGCCCCGCCCCTTGATTTCCGCCTTCCTTTTCAAGCGCCTTTTAAGAGATGAAAATTCCCCCTCGCACTGGGTCAAAAAGGGCGACGAGGCGAGAGCAATTGCCTACTTCGGAGGTTCGGACGTTTTTAAGTCGCGCAAAGGCTTGACGTGGAAGGACGTCGAGCTGCCCACCGAAATACCCGACCCCGTGCCTATGACG
>JAIDIR010000171.1:0-5243 GCA_029052615.1 Clostridia bacterium
GACCGCACGCGGCAATTGCGGGAAGCTTGCCTTTTGCGTTCTTCGGGATATACAAATCCGCCGCAAGAGTAATTCCATAGCGATTATGAAATGTTACTTTTTCGTTGTCTACTTTATCGCTTTTCGGAAAAACCTTGTCCCATTCATTCGTAAGATTTAATTTCTCGTTCATTCAATCGCTCTCCTTGATAGCTTTAATTATTTTTGCGGGCACGCCGCCGACGACCGCGTTTGCTGGTACGTCTTTGGTTACAACCGCCCCCGCCGCAATAACCGCCCCGTCGCCGATAGTTACTCCCGCAAGAATGGTTGCGTGCGCGCCTACCCAAACGCCGTTGCCTATTTTTACGGGTGCGGGCAGCATATTCGCACGCCTTTCGGGGTTTAAATCGTGGTTTAAAGTTGCAATAACTACCTGCTGACCTATAAGAACGTTATCCCCTATTTCAATTCCGCCCTGGTCCTGAAAACAGCATCCCGAATTGATAAAAACGTTTTTGCCGACCTTTATATTCTGCCCGTAATCCGCATTGAACGGCGGGAATATACCAAAGCTATCGTCAACCTTTTGTCCGGTAAGCTTTGAAAAAAGTTCGCGCAATTCTTCGGGGGTGTGGTAAGAACTACTCATTTCAACCGTAATCGCTCTTGCCCGCTGCGCCATTTCGTGCATGTGCAGGTGCATTTCGGAATTTGCAACGATATACGCTTGCCTTTTCATTTCTTCCTTGAATTGCTCGGTATTCATATTTTTATACCCCTTAAAGTTGGGAGCAGCCCCTTAAGCATTACAGCCGTTGCTTACCCCTCAACACAGTATTCTTATAAAATCCAATTCACTAATATTATAGACTTAACGCACCCCTTTCGTCAAGTCCAAAAAAAGCAAGGCAACGAAACCGTTGCCTTGCTTACCTCGTCTATTAACTTAAAATTAAATATAATCGCAAACGCATATCCCTATGCCTAACGCACCAGCGCCCGTATGACAGGCAACGCTTAAGGACAGCGGGTCAACGTAAAGCACTTTCATATCAGGGAATTCCCGCTCTATTTCATTTGCAAACTTAACGCCTTCCTCTTTGAGCTTGGAGTAAGCAACCAGCAGCGCCATTTTACCCTGCTCGTATTCCTGTCTGAACTCCGTATCAAGCTCGTTTTTTATCTGCTGTATCATTCTCTTTTTTGCCTGCCCCATAGACAGGGCAACCGCAAACTTATCAAAGCTCTGTCCGCGCGACGACAAAATAGGTTTCAGTTTGAACATATCGCCGAGAGCGGCAGCGGCAGGCGTAATTCTGCCGCCTTTTTTCAAGTATTTCAACACGCTCAGCGTTATGTAAATGGAGTATTTACCCGTCGTATTTTTAAGGTGTTCCAAAATCTCGTTTACGGATTTACCGTCCTTTACCATACGCACTGATTCGTAAACGCTTATCTTCTGCGGAACGGAAATTCTTAAATTGTCGACGACGTGCACTCTGCCGTTAAACCTTTCGGCAAACTTTTTTGCGTTTTCGCATGTTGCGCTCAGCCCGCTTGACATGGGGATATAAATTATCTGCTCGTAAGTTTTAAGCAAATTTTCCCACAATTCTTCCAGATAGGTTTGCGCGGGTTGGGACGTGGTTACCTCCGCTCCGTTTTCCAAAAGCCCGAAAAACTTTTCCTGCGTTATAGATATATCCTCCAGATATTCTTCGCCGTCGATAGTAAAGGGCATGGGTATTACGTATATCCCCAGGTTTTTTCCTTCGTCCTGCGTGATGCCGGAATTAGAGTCTGTAACAATCGCAATTTTTTCCATAGTTATTTCTCCGTTGCTCCGTTCAAAATTTTTTTGAATGCGCCGTAAAAATTATTTAATCCTCACTTTTAATCAGCCGTTGATAATATTCAATGAGGTTGTTCGATATTTCCAACAGCGAATTATAAAAGAATTGCCGCTCTTGATCGGTAATGTTTGCGCACCCGGCTTTAACTGCCATGTTTATGCGTTCGCTTATTACCGCCGAAAGCTTTTCGCCTTCTTCCGTAAGCTGCACGATTTCGTTCCTGCCCTTAGGCGAATACTTAACTATTCCCTTTTCTTGCAAGGACTTTAACGCGCGGGATATTGCCGCCTTATCTTCCAACGTTAATTCGCACAATTCCTTTGCCGTTAAGCCCTGCGGATTTTTACTTAAATAATACCCGCAGGAAACGTGAATGGGCTGCAAGCCGTATTTACTTATTTCATACGACTTAATTCTTTGCACGAGCTTGTTGAGCTTGGTAATCGAAGCCGTAAAATTGACGTATAAATCTTCCATATTTTCTCTCGTCGGTTGATTTGTCAACCGACTATACTATATCACTTGACAAAAAATAATGTCAAGCGTTTGGCTTGATTTATCAACCGACCATTAAAAATTTCACAAACGCATATACAGCGGGCAAACAAAAAGCAAGGCAGCAGTTTTGCCGCCTTGCCATATAAAAAAATTATTTATTACTTTTTCATCAGCTTTGCGCCCGACTGCCAGGCCTGCCCTACCTTTTCGCCTATCGCGTAGTAGCCGCTTTGGAACTGGTCGAACACGAACGCGTTCAGCTTTGCGGGGTCTACCTTGCCTTTACCGTCAAGCACTTTTTCGTCCGCAAGCACGTTTAAAATTTCGCCGAGCACTCTGAACCCGTAAACGGTGTGCTGGCACTCCGCAACCTTGCATTCGAGCGTCAAAGGAAATTCCTCCACAATCGGCGCGTTAACTCTCGTGCTCTTTACGGCGTGCAAGCCCGAACGCTCAAACTTGTCCTTCATTTTGTTGCCGGTTGCAATTCCGAAAAAGTCCGCTTCCTCTATGTGGGGAACGTCTGCAATACTCAGCGTAAACGCACCCGTACGCTTGATATTTTCGCTCGTCTTGTGGTCCTCGTCGATGTTCAGCGCCACCATATTCTCGGCGCAAACTCCGCCCCACGCCATGTTCATAACGTCAACGCTTCCGTCCTCGTTATAGGTCGAAATCATAAGCACGGGCATAGGGAACGTGTAAGGTTTTACTCCTAAATCTTTAAGCATATATTTACTCCTTTTTAATTTATTTGCGTATAAACGCTTCGTCCGTTGCGGGTATTCCCGCATCGTCTGAAACGTTGTCCGGATAATTAACGGAAAAGAGCAGATACCGTCTGCTCTTTTTTTATCGTATCCCTATAAGTTAAGAATTTTCCGTTTCTTCCTCTTGCTCTTTCTTTCCGAAAATTGCGTTCATGGGCGCATATATCACGTCGAAGAACTTGCCTTTGAGCAGAATATCTCTGCGGTAAAGTGCGAAATAGCATACGACGTATATGATAAGTAACAGCAACAAAATGCCCGCAACGGAAATTCCCGCTATCACACCTGCGGACAATCCGCCGTTATCAGGTACGACTTTCGGAATAGAGCGTGTTTCAACGTGAGTATTGTCATTTGAACATATCCTGCGTTCTTCGCCCTCTTCGGTTTCGGTAGCCGCCTTCGTTACCGTCCATTCGCCGAAGCTATGACCTTTCGCGTCTATTTCACCTGTTTCTTTATGGGTATCGTCGCGACTGCATATGCGGGCTTGCTCGCCTTTTTCCGTACACGTTGCCGCTTTGCTTACAGTCCATTCACCCCAGGCGTGGTTAGTTGCATCTAAATCGCCGTATGCGTTACCGCAAACTGAGCAAACCGCTTTTACATTACACGTTGCCGTGCCGCCGCTGCAGTTTTCCTTATGGTCGGTATCTTCAGCCGTACAGTTTTTGCATATCTTCCAATGCTGGGCGCCGTCCGAATTATACTTCGTGCTGTCGGCATAGTCGTGGGGTAACGCCGCTACTTCTTTGTTTCTTGTATCAGTCTTAGTTCCCCCGTTAAACTCTACAGTTGCGGTATAAGCCGTTTCACCCGTTGACGTACACGTTGCGGGAGTAATAACGTCGCTTACTATATCCTCCCCGCTTGCCGTTACCGTTTCCGCGTGTTGACAATTACCACAAGTAAAGGTTGCATCTGCCGAAGTGCAGTCTTCAGCCCAGGACCAGACGGGCTCGGCGTAAGCGTGTGGTTCGCTTGATACAGACGCTTCGCCATTTATTACCTTAATACATTTTTGATCGTTAGAATAAAAACATTTAATGTTATCTTCGGTAATCGCCCCGCCCGTGGTAAATACGCCGTTGGGTGTGGGAGGAGTACCCGTAATACCGATTTTTGCGCCTTCCTCAAGATTTTCAATCTTATACGTAGGGCCGCTGGGTACTAAATCGCCGTCTTCGTTATCACAAATATGAGGTGCACCGCTTATAATAAATTCCTTACCCACAAAATAAGTTGCCGCTCCCTTTTTATTGCCCGTAATTTCACCGTTGGTAAGAGTGACTGTTACGTTTCCGTATGCATAGATTGCGCTGCCGTAATCAGTAATTAAATTCGAACAACCTGTAATCGTCACGTTAGATATATTAGCGGTGGAATCGGAAACGTAAATACCGCCGCACGTGCTGGCCGAACACCCGCTTATTTCTGTTCCGTCAATGTTAAGTGTACCGCTATAAACGTAAATACCGCCGCCGTTACTGCCGTCGGCAATATTATCACGTATCGAACCGCCGTGTATCTCGGCTTCGGCACCGCTTGTAATATAAATGCCGCCGCCGCAGAAGGATTTGTTGCCGCTTATCTCACTGTCGGTTATTTCAATTTTACTGCCGTTAGATACGACGTAGACGCCGCCGCCGTTAGAAGCTTCGTTTGAGCTTAGGGTGCCTCCGTTCATTGTAAACGTTGAGTTTTCATAGACGTAAACGCCGCCGCCGTAGCTGCTGCCACTACTTGTAGTTTTGTTTCCGCTTATGCTGCCGTCTTCCATTGTAAAGCTGCCGTTTTCAACGTATACGCCACCGCCGTTTATTTGGGTAACGTTATCTGAAATGGTGCCTTTTTCCATTGTAAAGCTGGCGTTTGTTACGTAAACGCCGCCGCCGGCACCACTATAGTCGGCCGCTGAAGCATTACCCGAAATGCTGCCGCCTTTCATTATAAAGATGGTTTCGGCGCCGGCTCCCGTTGAAGGGTTGTCGTTTTCAACGTATACGCCACCGCCCCTATCATTGGTAACGTTATCCGAAATGGCGCCGTCTTCCATTATAAAGCTGCCGTTTTTTATGCAAACACCGCCGCCGACAGCACTATAGGCGTCCGCTGAAGTATTACCCGAAATGCTGCCGCC
>JAIDIR010000171.1:5343-12922 GCA_029052615.1 Clostridia bacterium
TGAAGTATTACCCGAAATGCTGCCGCCCTCCATTGTAAAGCTGCCGTTTTCAACGTAAACGCCGGCGCCGCCACCGGCATATTTGTTGCTGTCGTACGTTGCAGTATTGCCCGAAACGTTACCGCCTTTCATTGTAAAGACGGCGTTGCTGTTAACGTAAATACCGCCGCCGCAGCCTTTAGCTTTTCCTCCGGTAATAACGCCGCCGTTCACCGTTTTATCTTCTACGGTATTCTCTTTCGTAAGATTGCCGTCTTTAAGCGTAAATTCAGCTCCTTCCGCAACTGAGATTACCGACCCCTCCTCTCCTGTGAAAGTTACGACGTACCCGTTTAAATCCAAGGTCTTAACGCCGCTGACCGTCAAAGTCGTTTCACTTGAAATATCGCTTGTCAGCTGAACCTCAACCGTATCGCTTGCCGATAGCTGTGCAGAGAGCTCCTCTGCCGTACTTACCATTTGCACTTCTTCCGCATGAACGGTGATTGCATTGTTTTTAGGCAATAATAAATATAAAGCCAAAATAAGCGGCAACGCTATTGCCACCGTCAATGCTGTGAGTATGGACTTTTTAATTTTTTTAAACATATAATATCCTTTTTGTTATTCGGTAAGAATAACAAAAGCCCCCTAGGGGGCTTAAGAACTTTTTTATTGTTTTTTCCGCAACGGACGGTTATTTCCCCCTTCCCCCTTCGTTGCTTTAATATATTATATCATACGTATTAACAAGTTTCAATACGTTTTTCAAATTATATAAATTTACGGTTACAAAAGCTTATCTTTTCGTGTCTGTCAAGCGGATATCTTTTCAGCGCATCCGCGTCAAGATTTTCCGCGTGCATATCTACAGCCGTAATGCCGTGGTTTTCGTAAGTCGTGTAATAATATATGCCCTTGTCGGCGTTGCAGCAGGAAGTATATATAGTTATTTCATATTTCCCCTCATCCACCAGACAACAGCCGCGCTGTTGTTCTACCGAGCCGAGAATATGAAAAAACTGATTTACGCTCTCATCTTCCGAGCTTCCCGACACAGCATTCATTTTCGTAAACGCCACCCTTACAAAACGCGACTGTGAAGATAAGTCACCGGGCAGTCCCAAAGCTCCCATACCTCTGCTATACGCCTTTAATGGAAGCTTGTCCGAAAACAAGTTTTTCGGTTCCCGCGGCGATAAATTCATATAATTATTCAGATTGAACGTCTGCTCGTCGAATGGCGGATTGTTGGTAAGCACGCCTACGGGATTGTCGTAAATCTTCAACCCCTCTTTAACACTTTCCACCGTAACCGCTCTGTGTTTATCGGCGATAATCCAATGCAGTTGCGAAACGGGCAGCTTATCGCTATACGGCAGGTTGGTCAGATTTATCTTTTCAAGCAGTTTAACAGCTTCGTCCACGGACGCACACTTACCTAGAATATACGGAATAAACTCGAATTGCGCCACGTTGATTTTGCCCTCAACGGGGGCGTTATAGCAGGCGTTACCCACGAAATTAAGCCCCGCCATTCCAAGCCCCTTTTCGTTAACGGCGTCATAGTAAAGCGGAATTTCCTGCACGAACGCCATTCCTATCATTGCATAATGATTAGCCATTTTCTCGCCGCTGCGCAATACAAACGGAAAATTGCGAGGTGTGACGGTCACTTCCTCGGTATACGAAAATTCATAATCGAGCGTACGCCCGAAGTAAAAGTCTTTAGTTTTATAAGTCGCTGCCGTGCACATAGTTTACTGTCCTCTTTAAATTATATCTGTAATTTTCTTGCCTGATCTTCTCATTTTTCTCAAACGTAATAAGTATAATTATAAAGTTTGTTTACATAAAAAGCATTTTTTATTCTTATGCGCCAATCGTGTACCAACCTTACCAACACGGGATTTCGACCAAGTTTAAAGCCGCAACTTTGCAAGTTGCGGCTTTTTTAAATACGATTATCGTTTTACGTTATAAATTATTTACTTTTAGGCTTAGTAGTACTTGTTTTCGATTTAGTAGTACTTACTTTCGGATTAGTAGCATTTGCTTTTGATTTAGCAGTACTTGCCTTTGATTTAGTAGCGCTTGCTTTAGATTTAGCTGTACTTACTTTTGAATCAGTAGCGCTTGCCTTTGGCGTGCTGCCTTTCTCTGTATCATTCTTATCCGTGATTTTTATTATTCCGCGTGTGTATAGCACAAAAACAACTACTGCAGTAGCTATTATTACGCCGCCGACAACGGACAACGCTATCAATAAACCGTTATTTGATTTACGGGTCGCTCCCGTTTCGTCCGGTAATCCGCCTAATTCCAATGCTCCTTGTTCATCGATTATTCCGCCCAAGCCCGCAAATAAGTCTTTATTCGGAGCTATTTCAGATAAACTCTGCATAACGTCTCCATAGGGAGATGTGGTTTTAGTGGTATCTTCATAGAGATTTATCATTGATACCGTTGTAAATACACCGTCGCTCGTGTTGGTTTCATACAGGGCGGTCATCTCTAATTTTACGTACTGACCGTAAACGGGTTCATCAAAATGAACTACCTTTAAATCGTCTATCTCTTCAAAGCCCTCACGCGTTGCGGCAGGCTTCTCACCCCAGTTTTCACCGTCTTCGCTGACCCAAACCGCTACGTCTTTTGCAAAGATGCTGAAGCTTGGATTATATTGATTCTGGGCAAATTCCAAACCGGAAATCCATCTGGGAACGTCGATTTTTATGATTATAAATGCGGGTTCATACGGTTTGGGATTGCCGTCTTTATCTGCCACGGTATTTTTAATGTTTATATCATAGTCGGTATGCCAATAAGTTTTGGCGTTGCCGTCGATAGCGTTTACGGCGTAATTCTTTCTGGAATCCGTATCTTTCGGTTGAGTAGAATAACCTTCCACAGATAAATAATTTATACTTATATATTTTCTTTCTGCGGTATCGGTGTCGGCGGTAAACGTAAAAATTCTTCCGTCGCTCGCCGGCTTTTTGGCGGTACCCTTTAATCTGACCTCTATTATTTTATCGCCCGAGCAGTCGGGAGACGCTTCCGCATAAGATATCCAACCGTTAACAGGCGTATAAGTAACCTCGGTGCCTGTTTCCGTTTCGGTTTCGGTAGCGGTACAATATCTCCATTCATACGTACCGTCAACGCCGATTACTCTGTTTTCCCAGTCGTTGGCATACAGCGTGTCGGGCATAGTAGGCTTTGCCGCCACGTCTATTCTATACGCGGTATCGGGAGAGGCGCCTTTGACGTAAACGTAAATATCGTTTTCCGTTGAAATAGAGGCTAAATCTTTTTCCGGTAACGGATAGGCGTGATTATCCCCCGCGCTAAAAGTAACTTCCTTCCAGGTTTTTTTGCCGTCTACGCTATAGTACCAAGTAAACGAGCCGTCCTTATAGGTATCCGCCCAAACGATGCAGCCTGCATTTTCGCCGTCGAACGAGAAATCCGCAACCGCCAGATCGACGTTCCCCAAAAGATAGCTTACTTTTGACTTTGCCGCAGTGCTTCCCTGCGCTTTCGTCTTTGCTAACGTGTTAATTTCGATAGTCTTTAACTGCGTAGTAAATAAGGGGTCGGTAAGAGCAGCGTCTACTTCGGTAACGCCGGTTGTTACACCGAACAATTTGAACAGGCAGTGCATAGCCATCGGGTGGTTATAATACGTGTCGCCTATGCGCGCTGCCAAAGTGACGAAATTAGCAGCAGTTTTGGTCGTGTTCGCCTTGTACGTCATAACAAGTCCGTACCAGGCGTCAAGATTTAAAATTTGAGTGCTTAAAGCCTTTTCGTACAATGCTTCCTGCTTATCCAAATCACCCGCATATACTTTTACAAGCCACGTATATTCTTCGGCTTTCACTAAATTATCATAGTCGTTTAAGCAAGCTTGAGCAAGATGGAAATAGACGACGGTACCGCCGGAATTTCTTTGCCAGGACGCGTTGCCCCAGCCAAGCAAATGCCTCTCGCCTTTGGTAGCCGCTAACCAGCCGCCTACGTCGTTATCTATTTTCCAGGATCCTTTTCCGTTGGCGTCTTTGCCGTAATACAATATTGCCGCGTGCCCCGGTTGACCGATGACGTGTGCGGGAATACCGCGGACCGTTCTGATATTCGATCCGCTCTTTGAAATACCGCCGCACACGGAACCCGTACCGAACTTATTGCTGAAGTTCATCCAGACCTTCTGAAGCTTTGGTTCGCCCTGCTTGCTATACGAAATAGTAATTTCGTAAGGCTCCTGACCTTCTCCGGCGGGGACTACGTATTTCGTGTCAAACATTCCGATTCTCGTACCTATTTTGTCATCCCCGTTTTCTTTGGCATTGTCCCCCCTGTAGTCTACGGCAAACTGTTTATTGAAATAGTCATGGTTTTCGTCTGCGTAGAATACCGGATTGTTATAGTTGGGGCTGGTATATTTAACGTAGGTGTAAGGGTCGTAAAATTTTCCAACGTTGTTGGGATTGGTATTTATTCTCGTTTGCACTTGGTCGTTCAGCCAAAGTATTGACTCGTCGTCGATGATGTTGCACATAAGCCAACGCATTTCTTCCACCCTATAGCTTTCAAACCAGCTCATCGTCTCGGATTTCCAGCTTCCGTCGGCATTTCTCGTTGCAACAAATCTTTCGGTTTGGTACATGTATTTGAAGATGGCGTATCTTTGCAGAGGATAGGACTTATTCTGAGGTTTTGACCCTTGCAAATAAGAGCCGATTGCTCCGTCGTGAGTCAATGCAACCGAAAACATCATCGTCCTGCACAGCTCGCCGAAAGTCCTGTCGGGCATCCACTTATTGCCCGAATGGTTATAGCCTAATAAAGTTTTATCGTCCAGATCGGTTTTATAGCTTTTATACAGATCTGACAAAACGGTTAAAGAGTTATAGTAATTGCCTTTAAACGGAGTGCCGCCCAGCATAAACTCTCTTAAACTGTCCAAATCGTATAAAAGCCACTCTAAAACTTCCTGGTGCGCTTCATTGTCCTCGCCGCATTGGGTTTTGAATCTTTTCAGAGCATACTGTCCTACTCTGCTTACAAATTCTCTTTGTAAAATGAGCAGTTCCAAATCCTTATCGTTCAAATCGGCGCCGTTTGCAACTTTGGCTTTTATCTGCTTATCATACTCTGTGAGCGGCATTACAGCCCCGCCCTCATCCGGAGTAGTCGTTAATTTAGCGTCTGCCCATACTACGTAGTCCTGAGCGTTAGAACTATTTTTATCGGCAACCAGTCTTATCCATTTGACTCCGGTTATTTTATACGTAAAATATAAGGCGTTTTGATTATATTTTACTAATTGCCGCCCGCTCGCATCTGTCGTTACCGACGTGTCGCTCGGCGCCTGCGTAACCCATTTGCTTCCGTCTTCCGAAGTCTGAAAGTAAAAAAGCGCTCCGTCCGATTTAGTCGCGGAAGGAAGAAGCCCGCCATACGCCGAAAAATACTCATACTTTTGGCTGAACTCGCTTACGTTATACGCTATGTAAGACGGACCGTGCGCATATATACCATTTTCAAACGTATACCACGCACCTTCAATTTTTACTCTTATCGGATCGCCGGCGTCATTTTGATTAAAAAACAACTTATTTCTGTCCGCTTTTGATTTGCCGGCGTCGTGTTGTATACGGCTTTTATCGGATAAATACAATACTTTATCATCGTTTGAAGGCTCTGCGGCAAATACTTTCATAATACTTGCGCTCATGCCGAAAACTAAAGTCAAGCATAACAATAAGCTTGCAAAAATCAGGATTGCACGACTTCTTTTTTTCTTTACCATAAACGTACTCCTCACAAAAACAGACCAAGCATCAAAATTACATACAATATAATATCATAACCGTAATGAAAAAGCAAGGCAACAAAACTGCCGCCTTGCTATATGCTTATAGATATAAATTGAATCTATTCGATAGCTAATTCAAAAAATAAATGATTATTATGATGAATTTTACCTCCGATTGCCATTGATGTCGTTCCCATAAGTTTAAAATCTAAATTTGTGTAAAGCGTTTTCGCAGGAATATTTTGACTGCCCGTATCCAACCTGACCACCTTACAGTTACGGCGCTTCGCTTCCTCAATGGCGAACTTCACCATCTCTTTCCCAATTCCGTGTCCAGCTTCAGAAGGTCGCACACAAAGCAAATGAATAATAAGCACTTCCGACGGTTTTGTTGAACATTTCCATTTTATACTGTCGTATTCCTCGGGAGCATAATGATTAATAATCATACTTGCACAAATTTTCCCCGATTTTTCCATCACATAGAGCGAACCGTCCGACAGTGCGACTTCGGCGGTTTTTCTTGTAGGATATATGCCCAACTGCCAAACGGTATAAGCGGTGTGGGTTTGCTCGTATAGCAACACCTCGGTATAGCACTTTTCAACCTCATCAACATCGGCGAGCTTTGCTTGTCTAATCATTGTTTTGCCCCGTTAAATTACTGTTTATTGCAATTATATCAGAACCGCAATGAATATGCAATAACACAAAAAATAAAAACCACCGTACCATAAGAATAAACGACGCATAAGTACTTTACTTCGCTGCGCTTCGTGCGGCGACTTCGTCGACGGGCGGCGCAATAGAGCTTAACTTCTGTGTTCTGCCGTATCCCGCAAACGGGAATCTTCGGCAGGGTGTCGCGCTCTGCGCTCGCGCGGTATGGGAACAGGTGGATCCTCTACGCCATTATCACCGGAATGGCTCCGCATGTTGGACTTGAAGCGACCACCGCCTTTCAAAAGCACTAGATTTTGAGCACTTTTTACTCAAAAACAGGGTAAAACTGCTTATTTTAAGGCACAAACAATTTCATGCGACAGTCGTGCGACAGCCCAAAATACGACCCCGAAACGGTCAAAAAAATCCAACAAATTTCAATTAAAAATCAGAGAATTCTGTCGCAAAAACCGTTCAATCTCAAGCACTAAAAAAGCGGTGCGGAAAACAATGTTTCCCGCACCCTTTTAATATTTTGCTTAGTTAGTTTCAAAACTAAATATACCTTCTAATCACACAATCTTTTAAGGGATATGTGTCGAAACTGAGTCATAACAAAAGCCACATATTATGGCATTTTAGTTAAACCCAGTGTAAAAATTCATAATCCTCACAGCTTTGTTACAACACTCTTTAAAGTTTACGATCTCCCAATTTACCACAAAAATTTAATTCAAGTCGTTTCCTTTGAAATTATTGACAGACCGTATCAAAACTGGTAAAATGGTTAATACAATATATAGTATAGGTATCATTATTTATGGGCAGTACAATTGGAGAATTCGCTGAAAATTTTATAGACAATAGTGCGCTTCCCGCCATTTCAGATTACAAGCTTAACTATAATGAAGAAATTGACGGTTTGTATATCGACAGCGAAATGAAACTTTATTTTAAAAATTGTTGCCATGCTATTCGATCCGCAAGAAAAGATTTATCGTCTTTTACTTCTGCGGATTTTTCTAACGGCGATTTCTTCTCTTTTGCAATTGAATATTTAGAAAATATTAAAAATGTTTCTTTAATTTATTTTAAAAATTACAGCCATAAGTC
>JAIDIR010000172.1 GCA_029052615.1 Clostridia bacterium
GGTATATATATTGCGGGCAAGCTCGGGATAATAATTGAAGATACGGTAACGCTGAGCGGGGGCAAGGTTTTAAGCCTTACGGATTCGGATAAAAAACTTATAATTTTATAAAATATTTTAACTTGGCATAATAAAAGGAGATTGAATATATGGCATCAATTTTAGCAGGCGATATCAGAAAAGGCGTCACTTTCGAGTATAACGGCAAGGGTGTTTACACCGTAACCGAGTTCCAGCACGTAAAGCCCGGCAAGGGCGCGGCGTTTGTAAGAGCAACGCTTAAAAACGTCGTAACTGGACAGGTTCTTTCCGACATCACGTTCAACCCCACCGCAAAGCTTGAAACCGCTCAGGTTGAGACGAGAAAGATGAGCTATTCATATACCGACGGCGAGTTCTATTACTTCATGGATCCCGATTCGTTCGAGATGACTACGCTCAACCTCGACCAGGTTGAGGACGCTCTCAAATATATCAAAGAGAACGATATGGTAACCATAAAGTTCCTGCACGGTTCGGCGTTCTCCGTTGAGCCCGAAAACTTCGTCGAGCTTAAAGTTATCGAGTGCGAGCCCGGCGTTAAGGGTAACACCGCAACCAACGCAATGAAGAATGCAACCGTTGAAACGGGCGCAACCGTTCAGGTGCCTATGTTCGTTGAAGAGGGCGAAATTATCCGTATCGATACCCGCAGCGGCGAGTATATGTCGAGAGTCGGTAAATAATTTTACCTTATGAAGGCGGTCGTACAGCGCGTTAAAGAAACTTCGTTAACAGTCGACGGCAACCTTATTTCGTCAATCGAGTTCGGCTTGACGGTCTTTCTGGGTATAAAACAGGGGGACTGTGAACAGCAAGCCGAGCGTTTGGCTTACAAAATCGCCAATTTGCGTATTTTCGAAGACGATAACGGCAAAATGAATTTGTCGGTAAAGGACGTCGGCGGTGAGGTGTTGCTCGTTTCGCAGTTTACGCTTTACGGCGACTGCTCGCACGGCAACCGCCCCAGTTTTTCTACGGCGGAGGAACCGGAGCGTGCCAACCAATTGTACGAATATTGTGCGAAAAAAATCCGTGAAAACGGATTGTCGGTCAAGCAAGGCGTATTCGGTGCCGATATGAAAATATCGCAGTACAACGACGGTCCCGTCACGATTATAATAGAAATCTGATCAGGAGCAGGGCGAAACTTTCGCCCTGTATCGCTTTATGAAAATATCCTTTTTGGGCACGGGCGCTGCGGAGGGAGTCCCCGCAATGTTTTGCGCCTGTCCGTTTTGTACACAATTGAAGAAAGCGAAAGACAAACGGGAGTTCCGCACGCGGTCGCAAGTGCTGATTGACGACGACATTTCCGTGGATTTTCCACCCGAAGCCTACGTTCATTCGCTTTCTTGCGGTGTTGATTTATCGGCGCTTAAATATATTCTGGTAACCCATTCGCACATGGACCATTTTTACGCGCACGACTTTATTCTGCGCGGCTATAAGTATGCAACGCTTAGCGGCGGCAGTCTGGATATTTACGGCAATGAAGAAGTAAAAAAGGTGTTTGACGAATGCACGCGCCGCGAAATGAAAGAGCAGGTTGCAAGCGGAATAAACTTCGTAACAGTTAAGCCATTTCAGGTTCTGAATTTTGGCGATTACCGCGTTTTAACCTTGCCCGCGCAACACGGCACGATGGAGGACGCTCTTCTTTTCTACGTTGAAAAGGGTGAAAAGGGATATCTGCATCTGTGCGATACCGGTGCGCTGTCAGACGATGCTATCAATTTTCTTGCAGAAAACAATGCCAGAGTTTCGCTGGTTACTTTCGATTGCACGTTCTTGGACGCAACGCCAAAGGCAGGCACGCGCCATATGTGCATTGAGGACAATATGGCTATTTTAAGGCGTCTGAAGTCCGCGGGGGTAGTCGGCGGCAATACTAAATGCGTAATTACTCATTTCTCCCACAATGCCCAACCGTCAAGGGAAAGGCTTACAAAAATAGAGCAAGCTTATCCGGTGACGGCAGCGTACGACGGATTGACTTTGGAAGTGTAAATATGCATTTTTTTAAACATTTGCATACGGTTTGCAGGCACCGAAGGCAGGTGCGCAAAAATTGTTTTAAAGCGGGATTGATTTGGCAGGGATTGACGCACGATTTGTCCAAATTTTCGGCAAAGGAATTTTGGCGCGGCGCAAAATACTATCAGGGTACGCGTAGCCCACAGGCAAGGGAAAGGGAGCTTTTCGGCTATTCGTCCGCTTGGCTGCACCACAAGGGCAGAAATAAACACCATTTCGAGTATTGGACGGACGTGAATTCCGTAGGTGAAATAGTGTGCGTGGAAATGCCGCCCAAATATTTTGCCGAAATGGTTTGCGACCGAATAGCCGCCAGTAAGGTGTACAAAGGCAAGGATTACACAGACAGGTGCCCGTTGGAGTATTTTGCCGCCCGCAAAGACAAGGCGGTAATGAACGAAAAGACGAGCGAAAGACTTGAATACTTTTTAACGCTTCTTGCCGAAAAGGGCGAGAAGGTGATGTTTAAAGAGTTAAAGACGTTTGTTAAAC
>JAIDIR010000173.1 GCA_029052615.1 Clostridia bacterium
TCAAAAGACTTATGGAAATAGGTTCATATAGGGGAATCCGTCACAGAAAGGGACTTCCCGTAAGAGGACAATCTTCCAAGAGAAACGCGAGGACGAGAAAGGGTCCCCGCCGCACGGTAGCCAAGAAGAAGGGCGCAAAGTAAGGTCAGGGAGGATTTAAGAATTTATGGCAGCAGCTACTAAAAAGACGACCACAACCAGAAAGCGTAAAGAGCTTAAAAAGGTAGATAAAGGTCAGGTACACATTCAGTCATCTTTCAACAATACTTTGGTGACCGTAACCGATATGCAGGGCAACGCTATCAGCCAGTCGAGCGCAGGCGCACTCGGCTTCAAGGGCTCCAGAAAGGGCACTCCTTTCGCAGCTCAGATGGCTTGCGAAACGGCTGCAAAGGCGGCAAAAGAGCACGGACTCCGCTCGGTCGAAGTTTACGTTAAGGGTCCCGGCGCAGGCAGGGAGTCCGCAATCCGCGCACTTGCGAACTGCGAGCTTGAAATCACGCTTATCGCCGACGTTTCACCCATACCCCACAACGGATGCAGACCGCCTAAGCGTCGCAGAGTATAAAGGAGGACAAGATAGATTATGGCAACTTACAGAGAAGCAAAATGCCGCCTTTGCAGAAGAGAAGGCGCAAAGCTCTTTTTGAAGGGCGATAAATGTTATAACGGCAAGTGCCCGTTCGAAAAGCGTCCCGTAGCTCCCGGCGTACACGGCGCAGGCAGAAAGAAGGTTTCCGAATACGGACAGCAGCTCCGCGAAAAGCAGAAGGTTAAGCGTATTTACGGCGTTCAGGAAGGTCAGTTCAGGGCTTATTACGAGCGCGCGGACAGAATGAAGGGCATCACCGGTGAAAACATGCTCTCCCTTCTTGAAAGAAGACTTGACAACGTCGTTTACAGAATGGGTATCGGCGTATCCCGCGCACAGGCAAGACAGCTTGTAAACCACGGACACTTCACCGTGAACGGTAAAAAGGTAAACGTTCCCTCCTTCATCGTAAAGGCAGGCGACGTTGTAGCCGTTAAGGAGAGCAAGACCTCCAACAAATATTTCGAGGGTATCAAAGCCGCAAAGGCAGGCAACCTGCCCAAGTGGTTGGAATTCAGCCCCGAAAAGCTGGAAGGCAAGGTTATTGCGCTTCCCGCAAGAGACGATATAGACAGCCAGATTGCAGAGCATATGATTGTCGAGTTGTACTCCAAGTAATTCATAAATAATAGGAGGTAGTATATGATTGAGATAGATATACCCAAGATCGAAGTGGTGGAGAGTGAGAATCAGTCATACGCAAAGGTCGTTGTCGAACCCCTTGAAAAGGGCTTCGGACTTACAATAGGCAACTGCCTTAGAAGAATATTGCTGTCTGCTCTTCCCGGCGCTGCGGCTCAGGGCATAAGATTTTTAGACGGCTCGGTCAAGCACGAATTTTCGCCCATAGCAGGCGTCAAAGAGGACGTTACCGAGATAATTCTCAATTTAAAAACTCTTGCAATCAAGACGAAAATAACCGATAAAGATTATATTAAGGTCGTTCACCTCTACAAGGAAGGACCCTGCGAAGTCAAGGCAAGCGATATCGAGCAGGACGCCGAGCTTGAAATTATCAACGGCGACCAGCATATCTGCACGGTTGACGAGGGCGGCAAAATCGATATGGAAATTACCATCGGCCGCGGCAGGGGTTACAAGGGCGCCGACCACACCAAGACCGAACTTATCGACTATATTCCCATCGACTCCATCTATACGCCCGTAAAGAAAGTAAATTACAGCGTAGAGAATACGAGAGTAGGTCAGAATACCGACTTCGACAAGCTTGTTCTGGAAGTATGGACGAACGGCGCGTTCTCCGCAAAGGAAATCGTGTCGCTTGCGGCAAAGATTATGCAGGACCATATCGGACTTTTCGTCGATTTGTCGGAAACGATTAAGGATATGGACATACTCGTCAAGAACGAGGACGACCGTCAGCAGAAAATTCTTGCAATGGCAATCGAGGATATGGATTTATCCGTGCGCTCCTACAACTGCTTAAAGCGCGCAAATATCCACACGGTTGAAGATCTGACCAAGAAGACGGAAGACGAAATGCTCAAGGTGCGCAACCTTGGCAGAAAGTCTTTGGACGAAGTAATTTTGAAATTACAGTCCTACGGACTTTCGTTAGCTAACAAGGAGGACTAATAAGATGCCCGCGAAATTAGGAAGAACATCAGAACAGAGAAACGCATTGCTCAGGAACCAGGCGTCCGAGCTTTTGTGGTACGGCAAAATACAGACGACGGAGGCTAAGGCAAAGGCGCTTCAGCCTTACGTTGAAAAAATTATTACCAAGGCTATGAGCGTTTACGACCTCAACGAAGAGAAGCAGGTTAAAAAGACGGACGCTAAGGGCAAGGAAGTAACCGTTAAGGTTATTCAGGACAGCCCCAAGAAGCTTGCGGTACGCCGTGCTTTAATGGCAAAGCTTCGCGACCTGCAGGAAGTAAAGGGCTTTTCCGAAAAGAAGAGCGAGTACAAGGCGAGAACCAAGGATATTCAGCACCCCTTAATGGAAAAGCTGTTTAACGAAATCGCGCCCAAGTACGCTCAGCGCAAGGAAGAGCTTGGTCAGGGCGGCGGATATACGCGCATCTATCTTTTGGGTCAGCGCCGCGGCGACGCTGCCGAAGAAGCTATTATAGAGCTCGTATAAGCGGTGAGCCACCGCAGGCAAGTCAAGCCGGATATCAGCAAAACGAATTATTAAAAAGGGAGGCAAAACGCTTCCCTTTTTTCGTTTATGGAAAAAAATAAAAATACAATTGACATATACGCAAAGTGTGATATAATATAGACAGTACAAAAAAACAAAGGAGACTGAAAATGGCAAGCAAGAAAGACTATTTCGGACTTGGCAGACTGATAAGCATCATTCTGGCAATCATCCCTTTCACCGCTTGGATTCTGGGTATGATTACCCGTTTTTCCGAGGGTAAGATCGTTGCAGGTATCATTCGTATCTTCGGCGGTTGGCTCATCTGGCTTATCGACCTCATTCTTATGATCGCCAGCGGCCACATTTTGCGCTTACTTAATATCTAAGTTAGAACAAAGTCAAAATTCAGTCCGACGCACGTCGGGCTGAATTTTTTTATTTAAGTCATTATTTTTATATCCGCGGCATAAGAATATAAAGCACAAAAATTAAAGGAGCAAAAAAATGACTTTTGATAAATGGTTTAATAAACAGGACAGACTTATACAGATACTTCTGCTGTTGATTCCCTTCGTGGGTTGGGTAGTGGAGTGCCTGGTAAGACTGAGCGTGGCGGTCAATAAAAAAGACGCCGTAAGCATCGTTGTGTTCGTGCTCTTCCTCGTAGTAGGGTGGAGCTGGATTCTCTGCTTAATCGACCTCATCTATCTTGCGCTGAACGGCAGACTTATACTTGCTTAAGCGGCGTGTCGCCGTAGCCAAGTCCTTTAATTGCTTGGTTTTAGACAAAGTTAATATCAGCAAAACGTAAGCCGCGCGGCAATTCTGCCGCGCGGCTTTTTATCGTTCACGTTAGTTTGATTATGTACGTACGCCTTAAAGTTCTTTAAAAATGAACTTGCTGTTATCGTACAGTATATAGCCGTGCGCGCTGTTCTCCTTGGGGAGCGCAACCGAGCCGGGGTTGAGGTGAGTATATCCCTCTTTTTCCACACAGTTAAGGGGAACGTGGGTGTGCCCCGTTATATATACGTCGCCCTCGCCGAGAGGGGGAACGGGTCTGTGACCGTGCGAAAGGGTGATTTTCACGGCGCCGTCCCATATCTCCGCGTAGTCGGACGATATATTGAAGTCAAGCACCATCTGGTCGACCTCGCTGTCGCAGTTGCCGCGCACGGCGGTTATCTTGCCCGCAAGGGGGTTGAGCATTGCGCATACGTCCTTGGGCAAGTATTCGTCGGGCAAAGGATTTCTCGGTCCGTGATATAAAATATCGCCGAGCAGGACGAGCCTGTCCGCGCCCTCTCTGTCGAACGCTTCCACTAATCTTTTACACCACTTTGCAGAACCGTGTATGTCGGAAGCAATGAGCAACTTCATAAAATCAACTCCTTAATTTTTTTAATTACGCCGAACTCCGCGTTGGAGGGGATTTCCTCGCCGATAAGCTCTTTCAGCGGCGGATAGGCGTTTGCGGTTACGTAGGGTAAGCCGCTCGCTTTCAGCATTTCGTAATCGTTCATATGGTCGCCGAACGCCGCGCACTGCTCTTTTTGCACGCCCAGCCGTGCCATCAGCGCCTCCAGCGCCCTGCCCTTATTGGCGTGCGCCACGCTTACGTCCAGCCAGTCGTAGCCCGAAATCATGGTGCGCAGCCCGTCGATGAGCGGCGGCAGAATTTTACCGCCGTGTTCGGCGGCGGGCAAATCGTCCCATACCGAAATTTTAAGCGCGCTCACGCCTCCCGCAATTTCGTCCAGACTGTCGACCTTCCTTTCGGAGGAGTAAGACCTTTTAAGTGTTTCGACAAAGCGCGGATAACCGTCCTCGTAATACGCGCAGTCGGCGCAGGACAAAACGGGGTAAAGCCCTTTTTGCAGGCGGATAATTTTCAACGCGCGGAGGACGTCCTCGGAAGGGGTGGGGTCGGAAAATATTATTTCGCCCTTATACCATACCAGACCGCCGTTTTCCGCAATTACCGCAATTTTATCCGCGACGGGCGCAAACAGTTTTAAAAGGTTGGGCAGTTGTCTGCCGCTTGCGGGCGCAAAAACGCTGCCCTCCGCCGCAAATTTTTCAATGAGCGCAAAGGTTTCGTCGGGCATTTTTTTGTCGGGCGGAAGCAGCGTTCCGTCCAGATCGCACGCAATAAGTTTAATCATCGCTATAAATATATCACAAAAAAGCGCCGTCCGCAACTAAACCAGGGGAGCAAAAAGACACAGGAGGGCGCCCAAAAGCCGCGCCGCGGCGCTTTGCCGTCTGTATTCCATTTCGGCGCACAGCGCAAGGCAGGCTTCGAAGTCGCGCGCCATATCGTCGGCAAGCTTGTCGCCGCCCGCTACGCCGCATTCGTAGTTGAGCCGCATGGAGCGGTAGTCGAAGTTATAGCTGCCCAGCACCGCGCGGTCGTCGCATATCACGCCCTTAAAGTGCATAAAGCCGGGGGTGTAGGTGTACACTTTTACGCCGCGCGCAACCAGCCTTTTCGCGTAGGTTCTGGTTATGGCGTAGGTCAGCTTTTTGTCGGGGATTTTGGGTATTATTATTCTGACGTCCGCACCGCGCCGCGCGGCAAATATAAGCGCGTCGCCCAGCTTGTCGCCCATACACAGGTAGGGGGTAAAGATATACACGCGCCGCTTTGCGCAGTTTATCGCGCCCGCAAGGTAATCCTCGCACAGGCTTCCGCCGTGCTCGGGCTCGTCGGTCAAGGGGTAAAGCACGTACTTATCCTCGCTCGGGGCGGGCGTCTGTATTTCCCTGCCGTCGAACGCCGAAAGAAAGACGTCGGTATATACCCCGGCAATGCGCCCGTAAAACACCGCGCCGCCGTCCTTCCAGTAGCCGTGGGGCGAGGATAGATTTGCGTATTCGTCGGCAATATTCACGCCGCCCAAAAACACGGCGCTTTCGTCGATAGCCGCAATCTTTCTGTGGTCGCGGAAGTTGAGGCGCGAAACGGGTACGGGAATAAGCTTGTTGAACACCTTGACTTGCGCACCCGCCTTTTTAAGTTCCTTGAAATCTTTCTTTGGAGCGCGCAGCGCACTGCCCAGACCGTCGTAAATAATTTTGACCTCCACGCCGCGGGCAAGCGCCTTTTTCAGCTCTCTGTGCACCGCCGCCCATATATGCCCCTTGGAAATGATGTAATATTCCAGATAGACTTTCCTTTTCGCGGTGGAGATAAGCGAAATTAGGCGGTCGAGATATTCGGCGCCGTCGGCAAAGTATTCGAAGCCCGAGCAGCCTGCGGACGGCAGAACGCGGTAACCGTCGCTCTTCTGGCAGCGGCTTAAATAGGAAATGAAATATAAAACCGCGCCGACGACGGGCAGGGCGACTATAAGGGTCAGCCAGCCGCACTTGAATTCGAAGGGGCTTTTGCCCAGAAGCAGACACAGCGCGGCAATGACCGACAGCGCGTAGGCAAGCCCTATCGCGGCGGCGGCGGGCAGAAGGGAGTGGATATAAACGCACAAAAAAATAATTGCGGCAGTGAGCGCCGCAATTACGGTAATGCATATAAAGAACCGTGAAAATACAAACCTGACAAAGCGCATAGGAAAAGTCTTTTCGTCTTACGCGCAGCCGTGTGGTTTAAAGAATGAGCTTCAGTACGACCATCTTGCTATCCTGCGAGAACTTTTCGGCGCGCTCGGTCAAAAGCGCGGGAAGGTTGAACTCGGTCAGGACCTGCTTTTCGAAGTGGCTTAAATCCAGCGCGCCGTGCACCAGCATATTTATAGCCGTTTCGGTGTAGCCGAACCCGTCGGAAACGGAGTACACGCGCAGATTTTTTTCGAATAGCGGCGCGGTATCCATCGAGAAGTTGACCGTGCAGAAGCCGCCCAGCACCATATCCTTATGGCTCGCCAGCACGCTTGCGGGCACGGACGGTGAAAGCTTACAGCAGGACGTGTATATCGCCGCGTCGCACTTGTTTCCGCTGGTCGCGTTCTCTATATTGGCGGCAAGCGTGTCGTCCGCGGAAAAGGTGAAGTAAACGCCGCTCTGCTGCAGCCTTTCCACGTTGCGCGCATAGTTGTCTATAACTATGGGCACGAGCTTGTGGTAAAGGGCAATCTGCGCCAGCACGGAGCCCAAAAAGCCGCCGCCGACAATCGCCACTCTGCTGCCCGTAGACAGATTGAGTTTATCGTAAATATTTTCTGCCAAAGCCACGTTTTCTATGCACAGCGCCAGAAAATCGTCCACGCTGTCGGGAATGACCGAAACGTCGGAATAGTCGCACACCACGAAGTCGCGCATAAACCCGTCGAAGTCGCGCCCCGCCACGAGGGGGGAGGTACATTCGCTGCGGTTGCCGCTCTTGCAGGCGTAGCATTTTCCGCACGGGCGCATCGCGTTTAAATACACCCTTGCACCCTTGGTCACACCGTAGCAGTTTTCGCCCGCCTCGGTAACAATACCTATGGCAACTCTGCCCAAAGTCTTGGGGTAGGCGATTTTGGCCGTGCCGGTATAGGTAAGCGCGTCGTAGTTAGTTACCAAAATGTGTGAAACACGCACCTTGACCTGCGTTGCGTCTACCTCGCTTTCGCACTGTTTCTGATTTTCGAGCATCTTAGGCCCTTTTAAAACCCAGTTATCCATACGCAAATATTATACGACGATTCCCGAAGTAAATCAACCTTTTGCGCGCAAATTGCAAATTTTAGTGGCGGAGGGCAAATTCGGGCGCAAAAAATATGTCCGTTTAAGCACAAAAACGATTGACTTACGAATAAATATTATTTATAATGATTTAGCATTTACTAAGAATTAACAGCGAGGTGAAGATATGAAGCCCGATATACATCCCGATTATCACGAAGTGACGGTAGTATGCGCGTGCGGCGCTACCTTTAAAACGGGTACTACCAAAAACGTAGAAACTCTTAAAGTGGATATCTGCAACAAGTGCCATCCTTTCTTTACCGGCAAGCAGAAGCTTGTCGATACGGGCGGCCGTGTTGATAAATTCAAAAAAAGATACAACATCTGACGAAAGATACGGCTTCAAATATCAATTTGAAGCCTATTTTTATTACGGGCGCTCCTCTAATCGGAGGGAGTTGACAGGTATAATCTTACTATTCTTGAATTCAGGTAGATTGTAATGGCTAAGAGAGAGAAAAAGAAAAAACCTATATGTTCCACCGTGGGCGGTCAGGCGGTTATGGAAGGCGTAATGATGATGGGTAAAACCTCTTATTGCACCGCAGTCCGCGACCCCGACGGAAATATTCAGGTTGAAAAAAAGAGAATAACACGCACCACCGCAGGCAGGCGCGCTTCCAAAATTCCGTTCGTGAGGGGGGTCGTAAATATGTACGGCTCGCTCGTGCGCGGTACGGGCGCGCTTATGCGCTCCGCGCAGGTGTACGGTTCGGACGATGAGGAGCCGGGCAGGGTGGAAAAGTGGTTTGCCGAAAAGCTTAAACTCAACCTCATGCACGTGGTCACCGTTCTGGGCGTAATTCTGGGTCTTGCTCTTGCAATATTCTGCTTTATGTGGCTGCCCCGTTTTCTGGTGTCCACGCTCAACAAGTATCTTTGGAAAACGCTCGTCGGCTCGGTGTGGGAGTACGTCATGCTGGGCGTGTTCAAGCTGGTAATTTTCCTTGCCTATCTCGGGCTTATAATGGTTTTAAAGGATATCCGCAAGCTCTATAAATATCACGGCGCGGAGCATAAGACCATTAACTGCTACGAAAAGGGACTGCCCCTGACGACCGAAAACGTTATGAGCTGTTCGCGTATTCACGACAGGTGCGGCACGTCCTTTCTGTTCATAGTACTTATAATCAATATCGCGGTGATTGGCGTCGTCACCTGGGCGCTAAACGTAAACAGCATTTCCAACGGCGCTTTAAGGACGCTTGCGAATATCGGTATCGAAATCGTGCTTCTGCCCGTCATCACGGGTATATCCTACGAATTCTTAAAACTGTTCGCGCACATTCACGGCTGGTTCGGCTGCATTTTCAAATGGCCGGGTATGCTCCTGCAAAAGGTGTTCACCACGCGCGAGCCCGAGCCTGAAATGGTGGAAGTGGCTATTGCCGCGTTCAACGCCGCAATGGAAATGGACGCCGACCCCGAAATGGCGGAAACGACCTTCGTTACGGGCGGACTTTTAACCGAGATGCTTGCCGACACCAAGAAAAAGTTCGCTAAGGCGGGAATTGACGAAAGCGACGCGGAGTGGATATATTCCCTCGTGCTCGGCATAAACCGCAGCGACCTTTCGGGTCAGAGGGTAATTAAGCCCAGCGAAACGCGCAGGATAAACGCCATAATCGAAAAGCGTTTAACGGGCAGACCGCTGTGGTATATAATCGGCGACGTGGACTTTTACGACTGCAAAATCAGGGTGGACGAAAGGGCGCTTATACCCCGTCCCGAAACCGAGATTCTTGCTCAGCAGGTCGTCAACACGGTTGAGGACGGCGACAAGGTGCTGGATATGTGCACGGGAAGCGGCTGTATAGCAATTTCGGTTGCCAAGCACTGCAAGGACAAAAAGGTGCAGGTTACCGCCGTCGACGTCTCGGACGCGGCTATTATGCTTGCAAGGGAAAACGCAAACTACAACTCGGCGGACGTCAACTTTATTCAAAGCGATTTGTTCTCGCGCGTGCACGGCAGGTTCAATATAATCGTTTGTAATCCCCCGTACATCAGAAGCGCGGAAATACAGAATTTGCAACGCGAGGTCAGGGATTACGAGCCGCGCATAGCTTTGGACGGCGGCGAGGACGGACTTGATTTTTATAAACGTCTTGCCGCAGAAATCAGCCGCTACATAATCCGCGGCGGCATACTTATGCTGGAAGTCGGCGAAGGGCAGGCGGAAGAGGTGTTGAAGCTGTTCGATAAGCGCGAGTACGCCATGGTTGTCAAGGATTTTGCAGGAATCGATAGATTCCTGAAAATCGCTTTCTAATTGCGCTCGAATTATAAGCTACGCAATACTGTGTCGCGCTGCGGCAACCCTCAGTCATTTACTTCATTGTAAACTCCTTCGGGTTTTCCTCGCGTTTCTTGTCTTGCTTGCTTCTGATTCGAGGGATAGAGGTAAAAAATTAAAGATAAAAAAGCGGCGCTGCCGCTTTTTGCATTATATTTATGAACACTAATAAAATTCAGGAAATTTATAACCGCTATAAATCGCTGACCGAAAAGCTTTCGGACGGCTCTGTTCCCGCCGGCGGCGAGGAGTGGACCAGGATTGCAAAGGAGCAGTCCGAGCTTACCGAAACGGCGGACAAGTGGGAAGAATATCTTGCCGAGGAGCGCAAAATCGCGCAGGCGGAGGAGGCGCTTAAAAGCGAAACGGACGGCGAAATGCGCGAGCTTTTAAACGAGGAAGTATATACCTGCCGCCACCGTCTGGAAGAGATTGAGGGCGAGCTGAAAATTCTGCTTCTGCCCAAGGACAAGAACGACGACAGAAACTGTATTATGGAAATACGCGGCGGCGCGGGCGGCGACGAGGCGGCTCTGTTTGCCGCGGAGCTGTACCGTATGTACCTTTACTACTGCGAAAGGCACCGCCTTAAAGTCGAAGTGGTGGACGAAAACTCCACCGAGCTGGGCGGCATAAAGGAAATCGTTTTAAATATTTCGGGCAGAGACGCCTACAAGCAGCTGAAGTTCGAAAGCGGAGTACACCGCGTTCAGCGCGTGCCCGAAACCGAATCGCAGGGCAGGGTACACACCTCCACCGCAACGGTTGCGGTCTTGCCGGAGGCGGAGGACGTCGACGTGGAAATACGCGACGAGGACGTGCGCGTGGACGTTTACCGTTCGTCGGGCGCGGGCGGACAAAAGGTCAACAAGACCGAAACGGCAATACGCCTGACGCACTTTCCCACGGGCATAGTCGTTACCTGTCAGGACGAGCGCAGCCAGCTTAAAAACAAGGACAAGGCTTACAAGGTTCTGCGTTCCCGCCTGTACGATTACTACAACAATATGAGCCGGAGCGAGCAGGACGCCCAGCGTAAATCGCTGGTCGGCAGGGGTGACAGGTCGGAGCGCATCCGCACCTACAACTTCCCGCAGGGGCGCGTGACCGACCACCGCATAGGGCTGTCGCTCTATTCTCTGGACAGCTTTATTATGGGCGATATCGACCAGATGACCGAAGCGCTTGCCGTTGCCGAGCGCGAACGCCTGCTTGCCGGCGACGAGGAGTAACGGGGCGCGCCGTATTGACAAAGCGCGGTTAAAATACTATAATAATTTTATGAAACACAATCAGTCGGGCGAAGACTATCTGGAAGCAATACTTCTTTTATCGGGCGAACTCGAGGACGTTCACCAGATAGAAGTTGCGCGCAAGATGGGCGTATCCCAACCCGCCGTATTAAAGGCGCTTAAAATTTTAAAGACCAACGGTTATATAGTTACCGACGGTCTGCACATTTTCCTCACGGACGAGGGCAGGCGGTACGCCGAGGAGGTTTACCACAGGCACTGCACCATACGCGAATTTTTAATTGCGCATGGCGTGAATGAACAGGACGCGGATACCGACGCGTGCGAAATGGAGCACTGCGTTTCAGCCGCCACCTTTGCCGCAATGGAAAAGTTCGTAAAGCAAAGTAAATAAATTAAATTTTATTCAACTTCATACACGTTTTCTATTTTGCCGTCGTTTATATCGACGGCAAAATATTTTATTTGGAACAGGTTTGCGGAAAGGGGATATACCAGCCCCGCCGCCTTTATATCGCCGTGCTTTTCAAAGAAGCGCGAATATGGTACGGTTACGTCGACGAACTCGCCCAAAAAGGAGGGCAGCGCCTGCGCGTTCGCCTTTAAATCGTCGCTCAAATATTTTGTAAAATTCCCGTGAGTCATCACGCACTCGAAAAAGGCAAAGTGCATAACCGCGGGAGGAGGCGGCACGCGCTCCTCGGTCACGCTGTTTACAAGCGTCATAGCCGCGCCGTCGTAGGCAAAGGTACAGGTTGCTCTGCACCCCGCGCACGTGTTGAAGTTTACCGTAACCGTAAAGTCGTTTGCGCACTGCCAGCTTTCGGCAGGGTTGTAAAACACGCGGCGGCAGTCCTCCGAAATGACGGCAACGCACCCCTCGCCCTCTATAAGCAGCACGGGGCGGTTTGATATCCGCTCCTCTTTAAAGGTCGCGTTTTCGAACGCGCGCGAAAGCTCGTAAAGGTTGCACACCTCCCTTTCGCAGTTTAGGTATACGCCGCCCCCGTTTAAAAATAAAGTTATAAGTCCGCCGCAGAATTCCCGCTGGGCAACCACCTTAAGTTTTTCAGCGCGCGTCCGGTAACGCCTTATATATATCACCGCGTCGCCGTCCGAAAGGTAGACGTCGGCAAAGTCGGGCGGCTGCTTAAAAAAGCCGTCGTCTATGAAAAAGCTTACGGGGCTTGCGTCGCCCTCGGGTATAATCTCGGCAAGAATTTTGGCGCCGCGTTCAACGTCCACGAACCTTTCAAAACCGTCGATGGTGCCAAGATACGCGCCGTCCAGCTTAAGCGCCGCCTGCCGTTCGGACAAAAAATAAATCCGCATAAATGCTCCTCTCGTCGATTTCTTTTGCTTGGGGCGCAAAATAAATCTGACGAATTTCAGGACGTTGCCCTCGTTGCGCGATAGGCGTAGCCCTCAATTATTAGAAATCGCGCAACTTCACCTACTCAGGCGCAGGTATGCGCAAATCGGGTCTGCCTGCCGAAAAGCGCGGTTTTCGGCGGCAACGTAATTATTTCAAAATGTGTTTTTAGTTATTTAATGAATAAAGCAATATTTTTATGTCAATAACCACCTTGCAAATAAACGAATTTTCAAGGAGGCGTTATGGAAAAGATTAACGGCTACACTAAGGAAGAGGCGCAAAGCCTTGTAAAATACGTGTGCGAGGGCAGGGGACAGGGC
>JAIDIR010000174.1 GCA_029052615.1 Clostridia bacterium
TAATCAAACACTGCGCACCGCAATTTAACGCTATTCTTTCAGCTATTCTCATCATAAAGCGCCTTAAAAGCGTTACCATATATTCGCCGTTGCACTTTTTATGAATTTCTTCCTGGATATGGGTAACGGAAACAATATTCAGATTTGTGCCGCAAGTATAGGTTGACAGTATTTTTGTAAGGTCGATTACCTTTTCTCTTGCCTGCATATTGGTATACGGATAGCTATGAAAATGTATACAATCGATTTTCATGCCACGCTTGGCCATCATATACCCGGCTACGGGGCTGTCTATGCCGCCTGAAATGAGTAACATACCTTTACCCGCAGTGCCTACCGGCATACCGCCCACGCCGTCAACTAAATCGGAAAAGACAAGGGAAGTTCCGTTTTCACGCAAATCAATTCCGATAACCGACTGCGGATTGTGTACGTCCACGCGCAAATTACTATTAAAATCAAGCAATCTGCCGCCGATTTCGGCATTTATCTGCATAGAATTGTAGGAAAAGGTTTTATCCGCTCTATGCGTATCGATTTTAAAAGTACCCGATTTCGGAGCAACGGTTTTGACAGCCGCGAATATTTCGTCAAGTGAAGTGTTAACTTTGAGCGCAATACTTAAAGTATGCACACCGAATACTTTCTGAAGTCGCCTAACGATATCCTCGGTGTCGCTTTCAGTAAAGCCTTCAATTGCGTATCGTCCGCTTTGCTTTCTTATTTCGTGCTTAACGCCTTTAAGCGCTTTTTCCATATTTTCCGCAAAAATTCTTTCAAAAAAGCCGCGGTTGTTGCCCTTTAAATGAATTTCGCAGTATCTGACTATTATAACCTTATCCATCTTACTCCATTATTTCTCTTCTACGCCTTACGGTTGCATTAAGAATTTCCGCTGCCTTTTCAACTTCTTCGCGCGTGGTTTCGGGACTTAAACTCAACCTTAATACACCGTCTGCACTTGCTTCATCAATTCCGCACGATAAAATCACGCGCGAATATCTCTTTTTATCGTTAGACGAGCAAGCCGACCCGGTTCCTATTATCAGTCCCTTATCGTTAACTTCGTGCAGAATAATTTCGCCGCGCACACCGTTCGCAATAACGGTCAGAATATACGGTGAACCGTTTTCAGGCGAAATTACGCTAAATAAGTCATTATCTAAGCATTGAATAAATTCTTCTTTAAGTTGTCGAACTCGATTAAAATTTTCATTTAACGCACCGTAACGCTTAACTGCCGACAACTCAAGCATTTTTATGCCAAAAACGTTTTCCGTACCGCTACGCAAACCGCTTTCCTGTCCGCCGCCGTAAATATACGGTTTAATAACTAAATTTTTTCGCTTTAATAATGCGCCCGTACCCTTTAAACCGCCGATTTTATGAGCCGAAATACTATATAAATCTATATCCTGCCCTAACTTGAAAGGAATTTTTCCGAAAGCCTGCACTCCGTCCGAATGAAAAATCGTCCGTGAGTTTTTTGCCTTGACTGCCTTTGCAATGGCGTTGATATCGTTAACCGCTCCCGTTTCGTTGTTTACGTGAATGACAGAAGCGAGCGATGTATTGGCGTCAATTAGGCTTAACAGACTGTCAACGTTGACGCTTCCGTCGGCATTAAGCGCGGCAAGCCTTACGCCGACACCACGCTCTTTAAGCTCGTTAACGGCTGAAAATACTGCGGAATGTTCACCGTAAGTCGTAACTATGTTTCCGCGTTTGCCTCCGCAAAATACCGCCTGATTATCTGCCTCCGTGCCGCAAGAAGTAAAAATTAACTGAAAATCGCGGGCGTTTGCAATTAAATTGAGAATATTAGAACGGATTTTTGTTATTTCACTGTGCAAATTATAACCTTCCGCATATAATGCGGAAGGATTATAAAACTTATCGGTCAGATATTGTCCGGCAACCTTCAAGCACTCCAAATCGGGTTTTGAAGTAGCCGCATTATCAAGGTAAATCATTAGATTTCGATAATTCCTTTAAACGCCTGCTTTACGAAACCGTCGAGTTCAACGTCACCGTTTTCATCAAGCTTAACGGACAGGTCGCCGCCCTTCAATTTAACGGTTATGGTTTCACCCTTGGTGCAATTTCCGTTTATAATTGCCGCAGTTGCTGCAGCCGCAGCCGCAGTGCCGCACGCCCAGGTTTCACCGTTGGTCTTTTCCCATACGCGCATTTTAAGCGTAATGTTATTTACGACGCGCACACATTCGAGATATACGCCGTCGGGGAATAATCCCGAATAGCTGAGCGACTGACCGAGAGAATCCAGATCGATATCTTCAACTCTGTCAACAAAGATAACGCAGTGAGGATTGCCTACGTTAACGCACGTCACGTTGTACGTCTTACCGTCAAACTCCACTTCTCTGTTAATAATTTCGCCTTCAAGCGTGCAGGGAATGCGCTTACCTTCGAACGAAGGCTTGCCCAGATTTATTGCAACCGAGCTTGCCACGCCGTTGAAGCTGTTAACCGAAAGTTTTCTGACTTTGCCGTAGCTTTCGATACTGATGCTGTCGGAATTTACGATACGGTTATCAAAAAGATACTTTGCAACGCACCTTATGGGGTTTGCGGCAAGTCCGCCGTCGCTGCCGTCGCTGTTAAATACGCGCACCTTCGCATCGGCCTTATCCGACTTTTCAATCATTACAATGCCGTCCGCACCGATTGCGTAATGCCTGTCGCAGAAGTTGATTGCAAGCGATTCGGGGCAGGTGATTGCGCCGTCCATATTATTGAAAATTATATAATCGTTGCCGCAGCTCTGCATTTTGCAGAACGAAAGCTTTAATTTCTCAGTTCTAAGCTTGTTTATATCGATAAGCTCGGTATTGAACTGGTTATATCTTCCCGCAATAACGTCCGCAAGCGCGTTGGTCGTATCCAGCGAAGTCAGCACGGTAATTCCGAGCAATATCGCGTGATGGTGAAGCGACATATAGTTTGTTATGGACTCTATGTCCGTCTTACCGGTATAGACGATATAGTCAATCTTTCCCTCGTCCATCAGCTTGAATATCTCGTCGTTTGTGGATAAGCGGGCAACGTCCGTGCAGTCAAGCCCTAAGCTTCTGATAACGTTTGCCGTGCCTGCGGTTGCGTAGAGCGTCAAGCCGAGGTCCGCAAACTTTTTAACTATATTTATGATTTCGAGCTTGTCCTGGTCGTTTATCGTGAAATAAATACCCGACGGGCGTTTCTTTGTGGGATGCTTCATATTGAAGCCTGCGGAAACGAGACCCTTGAAAAGCGCTTCCTCGATAGTCTTACCAATACCCAGAACCTCACCCGTAGACTTCATTTCGGGTCCGAGCTGGGAGTTAACGTCGTTCAGCTTCTCGAACGAGAACACAGGAACCTTGACCGCAACGTAGGGCGAATTCTTATAAAGCCCCGTGCCGTAGCCCAGTTTTTTAAGCTTTGCGCCGACCATTATCTTGGTTGCCAGGTCGACCATGGGCACGCCTGTAACTTTTGAAATATAGGGAACCGTTCTCGAAGCTCTGGGATTTACCTCGATTACGTATAATTCGTTATGATAAATGAGGTACTGAATGTTTATCAAACCTTTGGTCTTTAACGAAATTGCAAGGTCGGTCGACACGTCCACAATCTTTTTGAGCATAGCATCGCTGAGATTGTAAGGAGGATAAACCGCAATAGAGTCGCCGCTGTGAACGCCAGCCCTCTCGATATGCTGCATAATGCCGGGAATAAGCACGTCCACACCGTCGGAAATTGCGTCGACTTCAAGCTCGGTACCCATAAGGTACTTGTCGCAAAGTACGGGGTTTTCGATTTTCTGTGCCAGAATGACGTCCATATATCTTTCGATATCGTTCTGGGTAAACGCAATGGTCATATTCTGACCGCCGATTACGTATGAAGGACGCAGAAGCACGGGATAACCGAGTATTTCGGCAGCGCGCACCGCCTCTTCCTTGGTCATAACCGTCAGACCCTTGGGACGCGCAATGTGGAACTGTTCCAGAAGCTCGTCAAATCTCTCTCTGTCCTCGGCAAGGTCTACGCTGTCCGCGGGAGTTCCGAGTATGCGGATACCCTTTTTATCGAGATACGCGCAAAGCTTGATAGCCGTCTGACCGCCGAAGGTTATAACGACGCCGTAAGGCTTTTCGACGTCGATAACGTTTTGCACGTCTTCAGGCGTAAGGCTTTCGAAATACAGTCTGTCCGCCGTATCGAAGTCGGTTGAAACCGTTTCGGGGTTATTGTTTATTATTATAACTTCGTAGCCGAGCCTCTTCAACGCCCAAACGCAGTGAACGGACGAATAGTCAAACTCGATACCCTGTCCTATTCTTATGGGACCCGAACCGATAACGATAATTCTCTTCTTCTTGTTTTCTCTGCTTCTGACGACGTAGGGCGCCGCTTCGTCGTGTTCGTTTTCGTCGTACGTCGAGTAGAAATAGGGCGTCTGTGCCGCAAACTCAGCACCGCAGGTATCAACCATTTTAAAAGTCGAACGCGCGTGCGCAGGCAGCTTGTTGCCGCTTAAACGCTCCAGCTCCTTATCGGGATAGCCAAGTTTTTTACCTTTCATATACTGGGCGCGCGTAATTGCCTTGCCCGCAATCGACTTTTCGAAATCCGAAAGGTTCTTCATTTTGTAAAGGAACCATTCGTCGATTTTCGTAATATCGTAAATGGTTTCAATTGCAACGCCGCGCTTTATCGCTTCGTACACTACGAACAGTCTTTCGTCCGTCAGGTCGTGAAGCTTGGACACTATCTCCTCGTCGGAAAGCGGCGCAAGCTTGGGAAGGTTGAGCGAGCTTAAGGAAATTTCCGCGCCGCGCACCGCCTTCATTATAGCCATTTCAAAGCTCGTGCCTATAGCCATAACTTCGCCGGTCGCCTTCATTCTCGTGCCGAGATTTCTCTTTGCGTATAAGAATTTATCGAAAGGCCACTTGGGCAGCTTGATTACGACGTAGTCAATCGTAGGCTCGAAACAAGCGTATGTCTTGCCAGTAACGTCGTTTTTGATTTCATCCAAGGTATAACCGAGCGCAATTTTGGTTGCAACCTTTGCAATGGGATAACCGGTCGCTTTGGAAGCAAGTGCGGACGAACGCGAAACACGGGGATTAACTTCGATTACCGCGTATTCGAAGCTGTCGGGATTGAGCGCAAACTGGCAGTTACAGCCGCCCTCTATACCGAGCTCGGTAATGATATCGAGCGATGCCGTACGCAACATCTGGTATTCCTTATCCGAAAGAGTTACCGCAGGCGCAATAACTATCGAATCGCCCGTATGCACGCCGACGGGGTCGAAATTTTCCATCGAGCAGACGGTAAGCACGTTGCCATGACTGTCGCGCAAAACTTCGAATTCAATCTCTTTCCAACCGCCGATATACTTTTCAATAAGTACCTGCGTTATAGGCGAAAGCATAAGTCCGTTGTGGGAAATGAGTCTTAACTCCTCCTCGTTATACGCTACGCCGCCGCCCGCGCCGCCAAGCGTGTAAGCAGGTCTTACTATTACGGGATAGCCGCCTATTCTTTCGGCAACCTGCACGCACTCGTCTACGGTATAAGCTATATCCGAAGGAACGACGGGCTGATGTATCTTTTCCATCGTTTCCTTGAACAGCTCTCTGTCCTCCGCTCTGTCGATGGAGTCGAGTTTTACACCTATAAGCTTAACGCCGTATTTTTCCAGAAAGCCCTCTTTTGCAAGCTGGCAGCCGAGCGTAAGACCCGTCTGACCGCCGAGAGAAGCAAGTAAGCTGTCGGGGCGTTCCTTTATGATAATTCTCTTTAACGTGTCGGTCGTGAGCGGCTCGAGATAAATCTCGTCCGCAAGCGCCTTATCCGTCATTATGGTTGCAGGGTTGGAGTTGCAAAGTACTACGTTAATGCCAGCGTCTTTCAGTACGCGGCACGCCTGCGCACCCGCATAGTCGAATTCCGCCGCCTGACCTATTACTATGGGTCCCGAGCCTATAACCAAAACCTTTTTTATATCTTCTCTTTTAGGCATTGTACTTCCCCTCCGTAATATTCTTTAAAAATCTGTCGAACAGGAACGAAGCGTCGCGGGGACCGCCCCTTGCCTCGGGATGGAACTGTACGGTGAATGCGTTGTAGTCGGGATAATCTACGCCCTCGCAAGTGCCGTCGTTAGCGTTGACGTAGCTTACAATACCTACGCCCTGAATGCTGGAGGAAATAACTTCATAGCCGTGATTCTGGCTGGAAATGTATACCCTGCCCGTACTCAGACATTTTACGGGCTGGTTTGCTCCCCTGTGCCCGTACTTCATTTTCTTGGTCTTACCGCCCATTGCAAGCGCAAGCAGCTGGTGACCGAGGCAAATGCCGAAAATTGGAAGCTTACCGATCAGCTTTTTCATATTTTCGATAACTTCGGGATTATCCTCGGGATCTCCGGGGCCGTTGCTGAGCATCAAGCCCTGCGGTTTGAGCGCAAGAATCTGTTCGGCGGTATAGAACGAAGGCACCTGTATGCAGTAGCAACCGCGCTTTACAAGCTCCTTTGCAATGTTGTACTTTGCGCCGAAATCCCATACGACTATTTTTATGCCGCTGGGATCACCCGTATAAATAGGCTCCTGACACGTGGCTTCCTTTACGGCGCCTTTAATTTTGTATTTATTGATTTCCGCATAATCCTTTACTGGTTTGCTGCTGATGGCGGCGTTCATTACGCCCGCCTCTCTGACTATTCTCGTCAGCTCTCTCGTATCAAGTCCGTAAATGCCGACTATACCGTTTTCTTCAAGATATTTTTCAAGCGTTTTTTCGCACCTGAAATTGGAAGGCTGGTCGCACTTTTCCCTGACGATGTACGCCGAAACCCAAGGCTTCCTGCTCTGCATATCGGGCGTAATTCCGTAGTTACCTACAAGCGGAAAGGTCTGAATAACAATTTGTCCGTTATAGCTGGGGTCGGTAAGCGTTTCGAGATAGCCAGTCATGCCCGTCGTGAAAACCAACTCGCCGACGACGTCGCCGTCCGCGCCGAATCTGTAACCCGTGAACTGCTTTCCGTTTTGTAACGTTAAATATACTTTGCCGTCTTTCATATATTTTTTATCCCTATGAATATTATTTTCTTTATCTTACAGTGTTTATTGACAAGTTATTTAAGAAGCTTAACCATTACCGCCTTCTGAGCGTGCAGTCTGTTTTCCGCTTCGTCGAAAATCTCTTTTGCGTGCTCCTCAAAGACTTCTTCTGTTATCTCCTCGCCGCGGTGCGCGGGCAGGCAGTGCAAGCACATAACGTCAGTCTTTGCAACGGAAAGATTATCCTTATTAACCTGGTACGAAGCAAAAGCCTTTTCCCTCTTGCTCTTCTCGCCTTCCTGTCCCATAGAAGCCCACACGTCGGTATACACGACGTCGGCGTCTTTAAGAGCTTCCTTGACGTCCGTCGTTATAGTAAACTCGCCGTTTTCCTTTGCCCACTTCATAAGCTCGGCGTCAGGTTCGTATCCCTTAGGGCACGCGATAGCAAACGACATCCCCGTCTTTATAGCACCGACCATAAGGCTGTTCGCCATATTGTTGCCGTCGCCCACGAATGCCATTTTAAGCCCCTTAAAGCTTCCCTTATACTCTCTTATCGTCATAAGGTCGGCAAGCACCTGGCAGGGGTGCGCGTAATCGGTAAGACCGTTTATTACGGGTATCGAGCCGTATTTTGCAAGGTCCTCGACTTCCTTCTGCTCGAAAGTACGAATCATTATGCCGTCAAGATAGCGCGAAAGCACTCTTGCCGTATCCTGCACGGGCTCGCCTCTGCCTATCTGCAAATCGTTGCTCGACAGGAATAAGCCGTAGCCGCCGAGCTCGTAAATGCCCACCTCGAAGGAAACCCTGGTACGGGTCGAAGCCTTCTGGAAAATCAGTCCCATTTTCTTACCTTTTAAGTAATCTTTCTGGATTCCGTTGTTCCTTTCAAACTTCAGTTGGTCGGCAAGGTTTAAAATCGATAATATCTCTTCCCTCGTCAAATCCTGCAATTTTAATAAATGTCTCATTCCGAAATTACCTCGTTTAATATTTTCAAAGCCGTATTTATTTCTTCTTTAGTTATCGTCAGCGGCGGTAAAAGTCTGACTTTGTCGTGAGCGGTCAGCACGATTAAGCCCTTTTCCAGACACTTCTGCGCAACTTCTCTTGCATTTTTAGTTGTGGAAATGCCTATCATAAGTCCCGTTCCGCTTACATTCGTTACGTTTTTTATACGTTCGGCGTGCGTTTTTATATACGCTCCCTTGCCCTGCACTTCAAGCAAAAGGTCGGGCGTAAGCCTGTTTATTATGCTCAGAGCACCCGCACATACCACGGGATTGCCGCCGAAGGTCGTGCCGTGATCACCGAACCCGAATACGTTTTCGCACTTATCGAAAAGCATACACGCGCCTATAGGCAAACCGCCGCCAAGCCCCTTTGCCGTAGTGACTATATCGGGCGAAATGCCCGCCGCCTCATAGGCATACAGATAGCCAGTTCTGCCGTTTCCGCACTGCACCTCGTCGCAAATCAAAAGAATATCGCGCTCCTTACAGAACTTTTCAAGCTCTTTAAGAAAACCGAAATCGAGCGGGTTTACGCCGCTCTCTCCCTGAACGACTTCAACCATTACGGCACAGGTCTTGTCTGTATAGCACTCAAAGATGCCGTCCATCGTGGGGTCAGCGTATTTGAAACCTTCCAAAAACGGCATAAAGTGTTTATGAAAACCGTCCTGCCCGGTAGCCGTCAGCGTTGCAATCGTTCTGCCGTGGAAAGAATTTTTTAACGTTATTATTTCGTTTCTGCCGTACCGCTCGTTGCCGTACTTGCGCGCAGCTTTTATTGCGCACTCGTTAGCCTCCGCACCGCTGTTGCCGAAAAAAACTTTCTTTGCTCCGGTCTTTTTACACAGTGCCTTGGCAAGCTCGGTCTGCGGCTGCGAATAATAGAGATTGCACACGTGCTGAATACTGTCAAGCTGCGCCTTTACGGCGTTCTTCCACTCCTCGTCGTTGATACCGAAAATATTTACGCCTATACCCGTGGCGCAATCGATATATTCCTTACCGTCGTAATCGTAAAGCTTTGCGCCCTTACCTTCCTTGAACGCAACCTTAAAGCGCGCGTAAGTATTTGCAATATACTCGCCGTCCTCGGCAAATATCTGACTCTTATCCATAATAATAAGTTGCCCTCACTAAAATAAAGACTGATTTAACAAATAAATCAGCCGTTTACAAAAACATTGTTCCACTGCCCTCGTCGGACAATAATTCTATTAAAATCGAATGACTAACTCGTCCGTCGATAATTACGGCCTTCTTTACGCCGCGACGGATTGCATCTTTACAACATTCTATTTTGGGAATCATACCTCCGGATATTATTCCCTGTTTAATCAAAGCCGGTATATCGGAAACGTAGACCTTATGAATTAAAGTATCGGGGTCGTCCTTGTTTTCCAACAGCCCGCGAATATCCGTCATTAAAATAAGACTTTCCGCATTGAGCGCTCCCGCTATTGCCGACGCCGCCGTGTCCGCATTTACGTTGTAAACGTTTCCATCGTCGTCGTAACCTACGGTAGATATGACGGGAACGTATCCCAAGCCCAACATATCGGTAATAAGTTCAGTGTTAATTTCGGTAATTTTACCTACGTAACCCAACTTTTCGTCCTGCATTTCGCATTTGAGCATGTGATTGTCCTGCCCGCAAACACCGATAGCCTTGCCGCCGTTCTTACAGATCAGGTCGACGAGCGACTTATTGACCTTTCCCGCAAGAACCATGCGAACGACCTCGCTCGTCTCCTTGTCGGTATAACGCAGTCCGTCAACGAACTTCGTCTCCATACCCATTTTCTTAATGGTCTCGGAAATTTCGGGACCGCCGCCATGCACCAGCACGACCTTAATGCCAAGATAATTAAGAACGACAAGATCACGCATAACCGACGACTTTAAATTTTCGTCAATCATTGCGTTTCCGCCGTACTTTACAACGAGTACCTTATTAAAATATTTTTTAATATAGGGCATTGCCTCTATTAAAAACTCGGCTTGTTCCTGTTTATCCATTTTAAGTCCTGTAATCGCCGTTAATCTTTACGTAATCGTAAGTCAAATCGCAACCCCATGCGGTAGCATTTGAAGAGCCGCTGTTGAGGTTTATATTTATTATTACTTCATCCTCGGAAAGTATCTCTTTTGCCTTTTCCTCGGAAAAATCTATACCGAAACCGCTTTTGCAGACGGGTAAATCACCCTTTTTAGAGCTGAACGAAACGTCGATAGCGTTGACGTCAACTTCTACTCCCGCATAGCCGATAGCGCAGAGCACACGCCCCCAGTTGGCATCAGCACCGAACATTGCAGCTTTAACGAGCGACGACTTTATAACCGATTTTGCAACGGTTTTTGCCGTGCATTCATTGTCGGCTCCGGTAACTCTGCACTCAATGAGCTTGGTCGCACCCTCTCCGTCCTTTGCAAGCATACGCGAAAGCTTGACCGTGCAATAATTTAAAGCCGTGCAGAAAGCTTTGAAATCCGTGCCTTCATCACTTATAACATCGTTGCCGGCAAGTCCGTTAGCCATTATACAACAGGTGTCGTTGGTCGACTGATCGCCGTCAACGCTGACCATATTGAACGAAGTCTTTACGTCCTCCGAAAGTGCTTTTTGCAGCATTTCGCTCGTTATCGCAACGTCGGACGTTAAAAATATAAGATTGGTAGCCATATTGGGGCAAACCATACCAACGCCCTTGGCTATCGCGCCGATTTTGCATACCTTTCCGCCAAGCTCGAAGCTTACGGCAACCGATTTTCTGACAGTATCAGTCGTCATAATGGCTTCCGCAGCCAGATTGCTGTTATCACCCAGACCCGACCAAAGCTCCTGCATATGGTAGCGCATAGGCGACAAATCAAGCTGCTGACCGATAACGCCGGTCGAAGCCACGATTACGTCCTTTGCCGAAATGTCCCCCGCATTTTCCACGAGAGCGCACATTCCTTCGGCTATCTCAATTCCGTTCGCGTTGCAAGTATTTGCGTTTCCGCTATTGCAGATAATCGCCTGAGCATAACCGTCGCCGAGATTTTTCTTCGTAACGACAACGGGCGCGCCTTTAACAAGATTGCTGGTATAAACGCCCGCTGCTGCGGCACGCACTTCGCTGACTATTAAAGCAAAATCCCTCTTCGCCTTATTTTTTCTTATTCCGCAGTGGATGCCGTTAGCCTTAAAGCCTTTCGGCGCACATACACCGCCTTGTATCTCTTCAATTACCATAATAAAAATCTTTTCCCGACTAAACGAGTGAAACACGCTCGTCAAGCCCGAACATAATATTCATATTCTGTACTGCCGCACCCGACGCGCCTTTTCCAAGGTTATCAAACACGCTTGCAAGTAAAATCTGTTCGTCGTTTCCGGTTACGTAGATATTAAGTAAGTTAGTTCCGGACAACTGATTTGCCGCCAAAAACTGCGGAATATTGTCACCATTGACAATATTTATAAAGTTCTGTCTGGCATAGTACTCCGCAAAATACTTTCTAACGTCATTAACCGTGTACTTTTTACTCATTAAACGTGTAAACACAGGAACGGTTACACACATTCCGCAATAGTAATCACAAATGTAAGGATTGAATATCGGCTTTTGCGTCAATCCGCACTCCCTTACCATTTCAGGTATGTGCTTATGCGAAAGAGTCAACGCGTACTCACGAGGTGACGATAATTCGCGTTCTCTGTCCGCACTCTCGTACTGGGCAATAGCCTTTTTGCCTGCACCCGAATATCCCGAAACAGCGTGAACAACGAACGGATAGTCGCTCGCAACGAGTCCCGCTTTAACAAGCGGTTCAACCAAAGTAATGAAACCGGTTGCATAACATCCGGGATTTGCAACTCTGTTTGAGTTTACAATATCCTCTCTTCTCTTATCGGAAAGTTCGGGAAGTCCGTAAACCCAGTCGGGGTTGGTTCTATGCGCCGTAGATGCGTCTATAATTTTAGTTTTCGGATTGGTAACCAGCTGCGCCGCTTCAATTGCCGCCGCGTCGGGCAGGCACAAAAAGCAAACGTCAGCACTGTTAAGGCACTCTCTTCTTGCTTCGACGTTTTTTCTCAACTCCTCGGGGAGCGTAATCAGCTGAATATCGTCTCGCTTACCGAGTCTGTCATAAATTTGCAGACCCGTAGTGCCCTCTTTACCGTCAATAAAAACTTTTATCATTATTTAAGCTTCTTCTGTTCAAGCAAAGCTTTAACCTTTATGGGCAAGCCGAACAAGTTAATAAAGCCCTGTGAATCAAGCTGGTCGTAGCAATCGTCCTCACCGAACGTCGCTATAT
>JAIDIR010000175.1 GCA_029052615.1 Clostridia bacterium
ATTTCCTCCGTTAATAATCTTGAAATTTAATATTGTAATATATAGAGCCGTATGCGCTTTTACGGGAGTTTAGATTTTGGAATGATTGTCCCGAAAACGCCTGTACGGAATTGTTTTCGCGCTGTTAAACGCCGCTTTTTAAAACGCAAAAAAACGGAAAAGCACACCCGCCCCGCACTTAAATTTACGCGCGTCGGGTTACTTTAACCGAAAATCTGCAACGTACATTATATCACACGTTGTTTTTAAAAAGCAAGAAAATTTTTGCCGCAAATATAGCTAATTTTGCAAAATTTGCTCAATTAGCCCTGTCTCTGCTTATGGCTCTTGTTCTTGGAACAGATGACCATAACCTTGCCGTTTCTCTTGATAACCTTGCATTTGTCGCACATGGGCTTTACAGAAGGTCTAACTTTCATTGATTTTATCTCCGTATTGTTTTTGTTTTTTATTTGCTGAATTACAGCTTATTTGCAGCGCAGGCAATTAAAGGACTTGGCTGCGGCGACACGCCGCATTAGCCTTTGCTGCGCCAGGTGATGCGTCCCTTGGTAAGGTCGTACGGGCTCATTTCCAGCTTGACGTTGTCGCCTTCTATAATTCTTATATAGTTGAGGCGGAGCTTACCGGAAATATACGCCGTGATAACGTAACCGTTCGTGAGTTTAACTTTGAAATTTGCATTGGGCAGACACTCTATTACTTTGCCTTCCGCTTCGATAACGTCGTCCTTAGACAAAACTTTACGTCCTCCGATTTAACTTTTTTCCGCCAGCTCTTTTAAATAACGTGCCGTGCTGACGTCGAACGACTTGTCCCGCACAATTCCCGCTTCGGAAAGGTTGTACGGCAAAAGCCGCAGATGCTTTGCGTTCTTCTTTTTGGGGTTTTCAAGCGTTCGCGTTTTACCGTCGACAACGAGTACGAAGCCGCCGCTTAAAACTTCGGCTATGACGTAATACCGCCCGTCGTCGCGCCCACGGACACTCCGTACCACTCCACCCGTTTGGGGAACCTTAACTTTCATAGAGTCAGAATTTCCACTCCGTCCTCTTTAATGAGTACCGTGTTTTCGTAGTGAGCCGCAGGCTTGCCGTCCGCAGTCCTGACCGTCCAGCCGTCCTTTCTGTCGAAGTCGACCTTGTACGTACCCATATTTATCATAGGCTCGATACAGATGGTCATTCCCGCTTTGAGGCGCACTCCTGTGCCCTTTCTTCCGTAGTTGGGAACGGACGGGTCCTCGTGCATCTCTCTGCCTATGCCGTGACCGGTAAGCGCCCTTACGACGCCGTAGCCGTGACTTTCGGCATGAGTCTGCACCGCGTAACCGATATCGTACAGAGGCGTGCCCGCCTTTAATCCCTCGATTGCCTTAAAGAAGCATTCTTCGGTGACCTTGACGAGCTTTCTCTTTTCCTCGGATACGTTGCCGATTAAAAAGGTTCTGCACGCGTCGCCCTGAAAGCCGTTCTTTTCCGCGGTTATGTCTACGCTGACTATGTCGCCGTCCTGTAAAATTCTGTCGCCGGGAATGCCGTGCACAACGACCTCGTTGACCGATACGCACGAGCTTGCGGGGTAGCCGCAATAGCCCAGCTCGGACGGAATTGCACCGTTCATGGTGATATACTTATAGACGAGCTCGTCCACCTCCTTGGTGGTCATGCCCGCGCGGATGTGCTTGCCGACGTATTCAAGCGTTTCCTTGACTATGCGGCAGGGCTCGCGCATTAGCTCTATTTCCTGTTCGGTCTTGACGTATATCATCTTTTGCTTCTGCCGCGCCTTACGAGTTCTGCGGCAATCTTTTCGAATACTTCCTTGGGGGACTGTTTACCGCTGGTTACCGTGAAGAGCTTGCCCGCATTGGCGTAGTATTCGACGAGCGGAGCCGTTTCCTTGAAATAAGTATCCAAACGCTTTTGCACCGTTTCGGGATTGTCGTCGTCCCTGCGGTACAGCTCCTTGCCGCACTTCTTGCAGGTCGTCGCGCCGTTGAGCGTGGAAACGTGATAGCTTTCACCGCAGGAGCAGACGCGTCTGCCGCATATTCTGTCCATAAGCAGGGATATGTCAACGTCTATATTCACGCACAAATCGATATGCGCAAACCTGTCGAGCTGTTCCGCCTGAAAGTTATTGCGGGGAAAACCGTCGAGCATAAAGCCGCCCTTGACGTCATCTTTGCTCAGTCTGTCCTTGACTATATCGCACGTAACCTCGTCGGGAACGAGCTTGCCCGCGTCGATATAGCTTTTAGCTATCTTGCCGATAGGCGTGCCGCCCTTGATATTCGCCCTGAAAATGTCGCCCGTGGAGATGTGAACGAGGTGGAAGCGCTCTTCAAGCAAACTTGCCTGCGTTCCTTTGCCCGCGCCGGGCGCGCCTAATAAAACAACGTTCATAATTATTTCAGGAAGCCTTTCTTGTAGTTCTTCATCATAAGCTGCGACTGAAGCTGTTTGTCAAGCTCAAGCGCGCAGGATACGACGATGAGTATACCGGTCGTTGAGAATACGCTTATGAGGTCCGTCGAAATACCGACAGCGGAAAGTATTACCGCGAGTATGGAGGGCACCAGCGCGACTATCGTAAGATACATAGCGCCGAAAAGCGTAATTCTGTTGTTAATCTTTTTAAGGTAATCAGCCGTAGGCTTGCCGGGACGGATACCCTGTATAAAGCCGCCGTTCTGCTGTATCGTCTTGGATACGTCGTCGGGATTGAACTGCATTGACGCATAGAAGAACGAGAACAGGAATATGAGCACGCACAGCACTACCATATAGATAAGCTGACCGTACCACGTTCCGTTGGGACCGCCGCCCGAGAACCACCTTGCAACGCCCGTTTCGAAGCCGCTGCCCGGCCAGAACAAGCTTGCCAGCATTGCGGGAACGCTTATAATCGCAAACGCGAATATAAGGGGCATAACGCCCGAACCGGATATGCGCATGGGAATTACGGACGACTGACCGCCGTACATTCTTCTGCCCTTGACCTGCTTTGCGTACTGTACGGGTATCTTCCTTTCGGAAAGGTCAACCGCGCAGATTGCCGCGAACTCGATGACCGTAAGAACGATAAAGCCCGCAACTTCCCACAGAACCGAGGGGTTACCGGTGAACGCCGTAGTGAACTTGGCAACCAGCTGCTCGCCCGCCGTGGAAACGATACCGATGAAGATAATCAGCGAAATACCGTTGGAAATGCCGTACTCGGTTATTCTTTCACCCAGCCACATAACGAGCATGGAGCCCGCCGTGTAAACTACGGTAAGGAATATAGCCGCAATCCACTTTGCGCCCGTGTCGCCAATCGACGAGTTGGAGCCGAAGAAAGTCAGCTTTATTGCCAGATCGCCGTCCGTGCTTCTTAAACCGAAGTTGACGATGATACCGATTGCCTGCGCAACGGCAAGGAGGATAGTAAGAAAACGCGTAATCTGCGCAATCTTCTTTCTGCCCTCTTCACCCTGCTTGGAAAGTCTTTCGAGCGCGGGAATACCTACGCTTAAAAGCTGCACGATAATCGAGGCGTTGATGTACGGGCTGATACCGAGCGCGAAGAGCGTTGCGTTTGCAAGCGAGCCACCCGATATGGACGACATTATGCTTAAAAACGACTGCCCCTCTATAGCCGTCTTGAACGTTTCAACGGTTATTCCGGGAACGGGAATATAACAGCCGATTCGGAAAATGACCAGAAGCAAAAGCGTAAGCCATATCTTCTTGCGTATTT
>JAIDIR010000176.1 GCA_029052615.1 Clostridia bacterium
TTCGTCTGTCCGTTACCACGCAAATTTTCATATACTCTACATACTATTTTTTCAGTGCGAAAAAAGTTACATTTTGGCGTTCTATCCGCGCGGGCGGCGTCATAACTTAAAACTATGAAAAAGTTAGCGATTTTTGCAGCGGCGGCGCTCACGCTTGCCGCCCTACCTCTGGCAGCCTGCCACAAGCAGCAAACGGACAGGTCGAAGTACGTCATTACGGCGGCTTACGACGAGAACGAACGCACCCTTAAAGGCACTGCGGACTTCACCTATTTCAACTGCACGGACAACGAAATAACCGACCTGCAGTTCAACCTGTGGGGCAACGCATACCGCGAGGGCGCACAGTATAAGCCCCTGACCGAGGCGGACGCCAAGGCGTACTATGCGGGCGCGAGCTACGGCGGAGAGAGCGTTGAAAAGGTCGAGGGCTGCGCAAGCTGGGAAGTTACGGGCGAGGACGAAAATATCCTTAACGTGACTTTAAACGAGCCGGTATATCCCGACCAGACCGTTAAAGTCACCATAACATACACGCTCAGTCTGGCGCAGGTAAACCACCGCACGGGCGTTACCGAAAGCACGGTGAATTTAGGCAATTTCTACCCTACCTTATGCGCCTATTCGCAGGAAGGTTTCGTGCAGACCCCCTACTATAGCTGTGGCGACCCCTTCGTTTCGGAATGTGCCGATTACGATGTTACGCTGACCTTACCCAAGGAATATACGGCGGCGACCAGCGGAAAGCAGGTTGAATGTACCACCGCGGGCGAGGTTACCACGGCGCGCTACGAGCTGAAAAACGCGCGTGACTTTGCCGCCGTTCTATCCGACGAGTTCAAGACGGTAAAGCGCGAGAGCGCGGGCTGCGAGGTAACCTTGTATTACTGCGGCGAAGCCGAGCCCAAGCGCCAGCTTGACGCCGCGTGCGAGAGCCTTGAATATTATTCGGAAACCTTCGGCAAATACGCCTATCCCACCCTGTCCGTAGTGTTCACTCCCCTTTCGGTAAGCGGTATGGAATACCCCGCGCTTACCATGATTAACAGCGCGCTGGAGGAAACCGACGCGATATATACCATAGCGCACGAAAACGCGCACCAGTGGTGGTACGCAATGGTCGGCAGCGACCAGGTCAACTGCGCGTGGCAGGACGAGGGGCTTGCCGATTACTCCACGGTATGCTTCTTTGAAAATTACCCCGCCTACGGCTTCACCCGCACGGGCGCTCTCGGCTCGGCAATAAAGGCGTACAGGGCGTACTATTCGGTATACAACCAGATTTTCGGCAAGGCGGACACCGCCATGACCAGAAACCTTAAGGACTTTGCAAGCGATTACGAATATATAAATATCGCTTACAACAAGGGCATACTGATGTGCGAATCGGTGCGCACGGCTATGGGCGACAAGAAGTTTTTCTCCGCGCTGAAAAGCTATTTTGCGGCGAACTGCTTCAAGATTGCAACGCCCGAGGAGCTTATCTCCCACTTCACCGCCCTGCACGACGTAGAGGGTATATTTATGAGCTATATAGAGGGCAAAGTCGTCATCTGATAAAAACCGCAAGGACTATTTATACGCCGCCGCGCACACCGTGCGCGGCGGCTTTTTATCGATAAAAATCAGTTGCAAACGGCGGTAACATAGATTATAATGTTTATTGGAAAGTTGTTATGGTTAAATACTTTATCGCGGGCGAAAACGCAGCGCTTGTGCAGAGCGAAGAATACGTGCCCCTTTGCTGGGTAGATATGGTAAGCCCCACCGACGGCGAGGTGGAAAAGGTTGCCGCGCAGACGGGCATACCCGAGGATATGATTAAAGCCGCCCTCGACGAGGAGGAAAGGGCGCGTACGGAATTCGACGAGGACTGTTCGCTGTTCGTCGTCGACTGTCCCATCATAGAGGAAAGCGACGCGGGCGACTCCTATTCCACCCTGCCCCTTGCGGTCATATACAATCAAAACTGTATTATGACGGTCTGCTTAAAGGGCAACCCCGTTTTAAAGGACTTCATTACGGGGCGCACCAAGGTCAAGTGCGACGACCCCGTGCAGTTTATTTTAAACTTTATGCTGGGCAACGCCAAGCGTTTTTTATACTGTCTTAAGCAGATTGACAGGCGCAGCCAGCGCGTTCAGGCGGAGCTGGGCACCAAGCTGAAAAACGACGACATTTTACAGCTTTTGGAGCTTGAAAATTCGCTCGTTTACTTTTCGACTTCATTAAACTCCAACGCCAAGGTGCACGAAAAGCTTGCAAAGGTCGGGCACGTTACCGCGCGCGAGGACTATTACGATATATACGACGACCTCGTAATCGAGTGCAACCAGGCGATAGAAATGTGTAAAATATATAAAGACACGCTCACCGTTTCGATGGACGCCTACGGTTCGGTAATTTCCAACAACGCCAACGACTCGATGAAAAAGCTTACCATTATCACCATTCTGCTTGCCATTCCCACCATGATTGCGGGCTTCTGGGGTATGAATATGCCCGTGCCCTTTCAGGCGTTCCACGGCGAAACCTCTACCGTATGGTTCTGGGTGGTGATTGCGGGCGCGCTCGCACTGACGGCGGCAATAGCCGTGATAATGCTTAAATCCAAGCCGATTGCAAAGCGCAAAGCCAAAAGGCAGAAAAAAAACAGGAAGAAAAAATAATATGCCCATTTTGCAATACCGCTGCCCCGCGTGCGGCAAACAGTTTGAAGAGCTGGTAAAGAAATACACCGACCAGGTTAAATGCCCCGACTGCGGCGTGTCGGCGGAAAGGTCGTTCTGCGGCGAAATGTTCACCGCGACCGGCAAGCAGACGAAAAAATGCAGCGGCAACTGCAAGACCTGCGGCGGCTGCAGGTGAGGCGGGTGCCCCGCAGGCATATCCTTTAATTGCTTTTGCATAGCTCAGGCTTGTCACAGCAAAGCGTTAAAAATAAAACGGTTAAAAATTTAATGAATAAATAAATCCGAAGCGGTCAATAACCCTTCCGTAAGAAATTACGGGAGGGCTTTTTTATGCGGAAAATGCGCACGGCAACGGTTATAGCGTTGACTTTGGCGGCGGCGCTCGTTTTATTGCTTTCGCTTACAGTCCTTCCCAAAAGGCTTGCGTTCAGCGGCGGCGACAGCTATTGCTTCTACCTTGGCGACACCTCCAAGAACTGCCGTGTGGTGGACGCGAACCGCGAAACCGCCGCGCTTAAAAGGCTGACCTTGAGCGGCGTGTGCGGCGAAAGCGCAACCTTTTCCACCCTTGACGTGCAGGCGTTTATTCAAAGCGTGGGCGGCGAAATACTGTTTACCGAGGAGATGAGCGACAGCGTAAATTATTATTGCAGCGCGCGCCTGCCCTACTCGGTCACACTGTACGGACAGACGGTAAACCTGCACGTATGCGTGAAGGACGGCGGCGTTACGGTCGCCTCCCCCATCATATTCGGCGGGTACTGAAAAAAAATTTTTAAAGGCTTTGTATAAGTTTTGAAGTTAGGGCAATAATCAAGCCACAAGCTGAAAATAAATTAAATTTTTAAAGGAGATTAAAAATGAGCGAAGAAAAGAAAACACGTAAGAAGAAACTCTTATTCAGATATCTGATTTTAGCGGCGTGCATTTTAGTAGTTGCGGCTATAACCGTAACCGTGGTATTTGCGGCGAACGACTGGTTCAGGGGCGACATTACCATTGACGACGTTCTGGACAAGCCCAAGCCTAGCAATCCCGGCAACACGGATAACCCCGGCAACGACGACCCCGGTAACGAGGACCCCGGCAACGACGAGCCTCAAAAGCCCACCGGTAGCGAATCGACGTTTGCTCTGCCCGTATCGAATATGAACGTTATCAACGTATTCGAATTCGGCAGGGACGTATCCCTGGGACACTGGCACTTCCACACCGGTCTGGATATGGCTGCCAACGTCGGCACATCGGTAGTTGCCTGCCTTGACGGCACGGTTGAAGACGTAGTGGTAAAAGACAAGCTTGACGGCACCACCGTTACCATTCAGCACGCGAACGGCTTAAAGACTGTGTACTCCTATATCGACGTTAAGGAAGGTCTTAAGAAGGGCGACAAGGTTAAGCGCGGCGACGTTATAGGCACCGTGTCCGAACCCGACGGCGCCGAGTTCAAGCAGGAAGCGCACCTGCACTTCGAAGTAATCGAAAACGGCGAAAAGAAGGACCCCGCAACCTTCCTCGACATTGCGGAAAAGTAATTATCCCTCCCCCTATCAAAAAGCCCCGCAAGGCGTATGCCTGCGGGGCTTTTTAATTGCGCCGCCCGCGAGTGTTAAAAACTTTAATTTTTTGTGAATTATGATAATTTATCACAACTATTAAAATTTTATCAGAAAATATAACGTATTTTATAGTAACTTTCATATAAATATGTTACAAACTAACACTTTTAAAAATTTCAAATTTTTTATAAATGTTATTGACTGACATTATTTAAAGTGCTATACTGCTTGCAAATCAGGAAAAAACCTGACGGCAAACTAAAAAAACAAAGCGGCTTACCGGAAAAGATAAGCGCCGCTAAAAACTTACGGGAGGTAAGATATATGTTTATTTACGATAGTCTGAACTATCTGCAAGAGGAAAACGAGGAGCTGGGTGTAAACGCACTTTCCTACGTCGTCCTGTCCTGCGCAAGATAATTTAACGAACACAAAAGAAAAAGTATGATATGAGAGAATTAGGTGCCGTCCGCGCGCATTGCCGCGCGGACGGCATTATTTATTTGACTTTCGGCAAAATTTGATTTATTATACGAATTGAGATGATTAAGTTCGACAGCGCTAAAACAGCCTCCGCATTGGCGCGACGCGTAATATACAGAAGCATAAGCATAGTGTTCTCTGTCGCGCTGATAATATACGGCGTAATTTTTGCGACATGTTCCAAATACGCCGGAAATAATTGGGAATTGTATTTGACATTTCTGTGCGTCTATATAATGGCGATACTGTCGTTTGTTTTCTTCCTGATTTTTTTCGGCGCCAAACCCGCCAGGGAGCTGAACCATCTCGTCTGCACGACCATTGCCGACGGATTTTATGAAAGAGAGGATATTTTAAAGGGAAGCAATATCCGCTTCACCGTCGTCTATTCGGGCGATACGCTTACACTTTCGCGCGAAGGCTACACGGGCGAAATTATCATATCCCCCGCCTCCTTTAAGGACGGAAAATCGGTTGCGGACGGCGGAGCGGAAATATCGTTCGATTTGTCCGCACTCAAAGCCGCGCCGTCGGTCTACTCCTCCACGGGCGAAAAGCTTTTACAGTTTTTGCAGGCTTATTACCTTGTAAACGCGCAAAAACTCAACGCGGACAGCGTTACCGTAACCGACGCTACGGGCGGCGCACCGCGCGAAATAACTATCGTTGCAAACGGCAATCCCGTCGGCACGGACGGAAATTACTATATTAAAAGAGGGCTTATAAATGATTGACTTATCAGCACCCGAAATGCAATCTACCTTCAAGAAATTGCAAAGAGTTTCGCTTATCACGAATATCGTTATGTTCGTGGTTGCGGTGGCGTGCGCGGCAATAGCCATCTGGCTTGTCACCGTTTCGCGCTACTACACCGACTGGACGATAATAATGTTTTACGTCCTGCTTGCGTTTATACCCGCGTATATGGTGTTCATTTTCGTATGGGAATTCAAAGTGCGCAAGGGCTACCGCGAAACCATGCACCGCTACGTTGCGGAGGGCTTTGAAGGCGGCAAGCTTTTGCAGGGCGGAAGCGTTGCTAATCTGGAGCTTTCGATTGCGGGCGACAACCTCGTGTTGATGCGCGAAGAGCACGGCAAATACGTGCAGTTCAACCTTGCCTCGGTTATGTCCTATTCGAGCGTGTGCGGATATATAGTTAAATGTATAAAGGACTACGTTTACGACTATTACTATCTTGCCGCAAAGAGAGGCGAAGTTGAAAGCGCGAAGCTTGTAAACAACGTGCACGGCAAGGCAAAGGAATATACCGTCGTGGAGGGCGGCAGCTCCGTCAGGGACAGGGCGAAAAGCTTTTATATAACGCACGGCGTTTTGAATTGATTAAAGCAAAATTAAAGGGGACGGCAAAACTTGCCGTCCCCTTTTTTCTATTTAATTATCTACTCTACTTTTCTTTTCCCCGATATATTCGGCGTGGAAGCGCGCCACCTCTTCGGGGTCGACCGAAATCTTTTGCAGCGCCCCCGTACACTCGTTGGCGCTTGCACCGCCCTCAAAAACTTCGTTTATAATCTTTTTACTGTTCTTCTTACCCATATCACTATTTTGCGCACATGGAGTAATTTTATGCTTTATTATATTTCGTGTTTAATAATATAATAACGTTTTTTATCTTCTTCCATAATTTTAATGTACCCTTCAATTTCCAATTCATATAGCCGCTCTCTTACAACACCTGTTGAATAAGAAGTTTTATTTGCAAGCTCTCTTAACGATATATGTGGGTCACTTTTTAAATTTTGCAAAATTAATCTTTTGCTTCTTCTCTTATAATACTCCGAAGGATTGTAATCCGCTTTATCTAAATCTGCTATTTTTTCAACATTATTAAAATCTAATTTACCGTCGTTCTCTATTAAAATTTCGCGCACTATTAAACGCTGTAATAACTCATTAAAAAATTCAAAATATAAAGGCACCCGTTTAATAGAAGGTTTGAAAGATATACCATTTTTTAAATAGAAAAATGACTTATAGCTTGGGATTGCCATTTTATAAATTAAATTATATTAATTTTCCT
>JAIDIR010000177.1 GCA_029052615.1 Clostridia bacterium
GCTCGTAGATGTTTATAAGAGAGAGCTTATGCTTCTGTCAGCCGAGAAGAAGCCCGAAGCCGCTATGTTGTTGAGCGACATCTTATTCCACTTCATCTTATCCTTGACGTACAAGTCGGAAATCTGATGCTGAGTTCTGCTGTACGAAACGAAGTCCGCCATACACATATAAGGGTCTGCTACGGGCGAATCGGTGAGCAAGTAATTTGCCATATCCGCAAACGACTGACCGTTGAAGCCTATAATAAGCGCTTCGATAATTCTTCTCAGTCTGGGCGAGTCGTGATAGTACTTGCTTGAACTGTAACCGGCGCGCCAGATATCGTCCACCTCGTTGGATTTAAGACCGAATATGAATATATTTTCGTCGCCGACCGCCTGAGCAATTTCCACGTTAGCGCCGTCGAGCGTACCAATGGTCAACGCACCGTTAATCATAAACTTCATATTGCCGGTACCGCTCGCCTCTTTACCCGCAAGCGAAATCTGCTCCGACACTTCGGAAGCCGGCATAAGCTTTTCGGACATGGTGACGTTATAATCTTCCATATAAACGACGTTGAGTTTTTCGTTTATCTTGGGATTCTTCTTAATATCCGCGGAAAGGAAATTGATAAGCTTTATAATCTGCTTTGCCATGGAATAACCGGGTGCCGCCTTTGCGCCGAAAATGAACGTCTTGGGTTGCATTTCCATATCGGGGTTATCCTGCAAATCGAGATACAAATCGATTATATTAAGCACGTTGAGAAGCTGGCGCTTATACTCGTGCAACCTCTTTGCCTGCGTATCGAAAATGGAATCGGGATTGATGACGAAGCCCTGCTTCTTTAAAGCGTAATCAACGAACTGCTTTTTCTTGATTGCTTTAATTTCTTCAAGGCGCTTAAGAACGGTTTTATCGTCCTCGAACTTCTTGAATTCGGCAAGCTGCGAGCTATCGTGAACGAAGCCGTCGCCTATACAATCGCACAAAAGCTGCGTAAGTTCGGGGTTGGACTGGCAAAGCCATCTTCTGTAAGCAATACCGTTGGTAACGTTGCCGAATTTTTCGGGCGTGAAATCGTAGAAATCTTTAAATACGGATTTCTTTATAATTTCGCTGTGCAACGCCGCAACGCCGTTTACGCTGTGACCGCCGTAAACCGAAAGGTTTGCCATCTTGATGCGGCTGTGCTCGATAATAGACATGCGCGAAATTTTCGCCCACTCGCCGGGGAATTTATCCCAAAGCTCTTCACACAGTCTGCGGTTGATTTCCTGAATAATCGAATGTATTCTGGGAACGATTCTTGCAACCAGATCTTCCGACCAGGTTTCAAGCGCCTCTGCAAGTACGGTGTGGTTAGTGTACGCGCAAGTCGCCGTGGTGATTGCCCACGCGTCGTCCCAGTCGTAATAATACTCGTCGATAAGTATTCTCATGAGCTCGGGAATTGCCATCGCGGGGTGCGTATCGTTTAAGTGAATTGCCGCAAGCTTGGGCAAATCTTTTAAATTGCCGTATCTGTGACGGTGGTCGTCGACAATGTTCTGAATTGACGCAGAGCACAGGAAATACTGCTGTTTAAGTCTTAAAGACTTACCGTTCAGATGGTTATCCGCGGGATAAAGCACCTTGGTAAGAACTTCGGCGTCGTTATCCTCGGTCATAGCCTGATAATAGTCACCCTGCGAGAAGAGCTTCATATTGAAGTCCTGCAAGGGCTTTGCTTTCCAAAGTCTTAAAACGGAAACCGCTTCGCTGTCCTTACCGGAAACCATCATATCGTAAGCAACCGCTTCGATATCCTGAGTATCCTTGTACTGAAGCTGCATTCCGTTTTCCGTCCACTGCTCCTCAACTTTGCCGTTGAAACGCACAATGAACGATTTATCCGTTCTTTGAGTAAGCCATACTTCGCCGCCGGGAAGCCACACGTCGGGAAGCTCCATCTGCCAGCCGTCTACTATCTTTTGTTTAAAAAGTCCGTATTCGTAGCGGAGCGAATAGCCCATTGCGGGATAATTGCCCGATGCGAGCGCGTCCATAAAGCACGCCGCAAGTCTGCCCAAGCCGCCATTACCTAAGCCTGCGTCGGGTTCCAGTTCGTACAATTCCTCAAGCGAGCTTCCGTAGGAAGCAACTGCCTTTGCAAACGCGTCGGTAGCGCTTAAGTTGTATAAACTGTTTTTCAGGGAGCGTCCCAGAAGGAACTCCATGCACAAATAATAAACCTTTTTTGCACGCTTTGCTTTGCACTTTTTTTGGAAATGTTGTCTCTTTTCGAGTAAGATATCTCTTACGCACATGACAACAGCCCTATAAAGTTGTTCTTTGGAAGCTTCGGTAGGCGCAACGCCGTAATACCTTGAAAGTTTTCCCTTTACAAGATCCTTGACTTCCTTTTCGGTAATAGCCGTAATGCTCATTATATTCTCCTGATAACGTAAAATTATTTAAGCATTTCCAAGTACAGAGCCTCGTATTCCTTAGCCGACTTATTCCAGCTGAAATCGGACGTAGCCGCTCTGTATCTGAGTTTTGCCCATTCTTTTTTGTTTTTATAATCTTCTACCGCTTTTCTTATGACGTACAGCATATCGTGCGCGTTGTAATTTGCAAACGTATAGCCGTTTTCAAGCGGTTTGATACTGTCGTAAAGACCGCCCGTCTCCCTTACGATGGGAACGGTCGCGTATCTGCACGCAATCATCTGCGAAAGTCCACAAGGTTCGGACTTGGAAGGCATTAAGAAAATATCCGAGCCCGAGTAAATCTTTCTGGAAAGGTCGCCGTTGAACACGATATTCGCACTGACCTTATCGGGGTATCTTCTTGCCAGGTCGCGGAAGTACGATTCGTACTGGTAATCGCCCGTGCCGAGAATGACGAGCTGTACGTCGTCCTGCAGCACTTCCTCTATAACGTTGGTTACAAGGTCAAGTCCCTTATGCGAAACCAGACGCGAAATCATAGATATAATCGGCGTATCGGGCTTTTCGGGAAGGTTGAGCATCTTCTGAAGCTCTTTCTTGCACACCGCCTTGCCCGTCATATCGTCAGGCGTGAAATTAGCAAACAGGTGACTATCCAGCTCGCAGTTATAGCCCTTATCGTCGATACCGTTTAAAATTCCGCGCAGCTTGAACTGGTTGTTCCTTATGATGGGGTCGAGACCATGCGCAAAGTAAGCGTCCTTAATCTCATCCGCATACTTGGGGCTGACGGTCGAGAAACGCTCGCTGACCTCGATTGCGCCCTTCATAAGGTTTATGGAATTATTGTACTCGACGAGATACTGGTACTTTCCGTAAATGTCGAACAGCGACGACAGAATATCCAGCGAATACTGCCCCTGATATTCTATGTTATGAATTGTGAAAAGGGAACGGATAAACTGGTATTCCTGCCTGAAACAGTAGTTTGTTTTAAGGTAAATCGCGGCGAGCGCAGCCTGCCAGTCGTGGCAATGCATAACCTCGGGATAGAAATTGAGGAAAGGCATAATTTCAAGTACCGCTCTCGAGAAGAACGCAAACCTTTCACCGTCGTCGAAATATCCGTAGCAACCGGGGCGCTTGAAGTAAAATTCGTTGTCGATAAAGTAGAAAATTACCCCTTCCTTTTCGTAAGAAAAGACGCCGCAGTACTGATTACGCCAAGCGAGATGAACGTACAGATTGCCGAGATACGTAAATTTGTCCCTGAACTCCTTTTTGATATCCGAGTAGAGAGGAATTACCACCCTGACGTCAAACTTGCCCGTCTTGGCAAGCGCGGTTGAAAGCGAGCCGATAACCTCGGCAAGACCGCCCGTCTGTATGAAAGGCGTTGCCTCCGAAGCGACGAAAAGAATTTTCTTTTTATCTTCCGGCTTTACCGCCGCCGTTTTTGTCACTTTCTTTTCGGCTGCGGGCGCACTCGTTTTCGCCGCAGTGGTTTTAGTCGTTGTCTTTTTGGTAGTTGAAGCAGCCATTATTTATCCCCCTGTTCTGCCTTTAAATTCAGATGCGCGAGCCCTTGTTTATGAAGTAAGGCTTTTGCTCGCAGCCCGCCAAAGTTACGCCGCCCGATATCGAGCTGTCCTTGTCGCTTACTACGTAAGAAAGGTTGCAGTCCTCACCGATAACGTTTTCGCTCATAATAATGCAGTTTTTAAGGTGCGTACCCTCGCCGACTACGACGTTGCGGAAAAGTATGCAGTTTTCAACCGTGCCCTCTATAAGGCAGCCGTCGTGAATAAGCGAATTGGTAACCTTTGCAGTTGACGTGATTTTTGCGGGAGGAGCGTCGTTTACCTTCGTGTAAACGTCTCTGTCGCCGAATATTTCCTGTCTGATCGCTTTATCGAGCAAATCCATATTGGACTTGTAGTACGACTGTAACGAATCGATATTGCTGTAATATCCGTCAAGCTTATAGCCGTAAATCTTGCCCGTCTTTATTGCGGGAAGGATTATATCCTTGGAAAAGCTGGTAAGTCCTCTTGCAATAGCCGTCTGCAAAAGGTTAAGCAAATACGTGGTGCGCGCAACGAAAACGTTGATATAGTGCTTTCTTACGCCCTTGCCCTTTGCGTTTATGTCAATCGAATTAACCTTGCCGTCCTTATCGGTATCAAGCATTATGTAAGAGGTGCGGTCGCCGCAATCGTGCTCGTGATATACCATAGTTATATCGGCGTTGTGTGCGGAATGCTCCTCTATTACCTTGCTGTAATCAAGCTTATACACCGCGTCGCTGTCGGCAAGCACTACGAAATCTTCCTTTGCCTTTTTAAGGAACGCCGTCGTGCCCTTTAACGCCTCAAGCCTGTTCTGATAGAGCACTTCGCTCTCGTCGCTGTAGGGAGGCAACAAAATCAAACCGCCTTCCTTTCTTGCAAGATCCCACTCCTTGCCGGAGCCGAGATGGTCCATAAGCGACTGGTAATTATTTTTGGTGAGCATACCCACGGTGGTGATGCCCGAGTTTACCATATTGGAAAGGACGAAATCCACAAGACGGTATCTTCCGCCGTAAGGAATCGAGCCTTTCGACCTTACCTTCGTAAGTTCTGCTGCGTTGTCATCGTTAATACTTGTAAAAATTACGCCTACTGTCGAAGCCATTTTTATTTCCCCCTTATACGTTCTTATCCACGATTTCGCCTGCGGCAACCTTACCTCCGTCGGAAACGGAAATACCTCTGCCGAGAACTGTTATGCCGTTGGTTTTGCCTTCGACTTTCATAGCTTCGTCCTTAGCTGCGCCAACGACGGCGTTTTTACCTACGGTTACTTCCTCGTCGATAATCGAGTAGTTTATCTTGGCGCCCGCCTTTACGACGATATTGCCCATAAGCACGCTGTCTTTTACAACCGCGCCCTTTTCGATTACGCAGTCGGTGCCGATTACGGAATTTATAACGCTGCCTTCAACTTCGCAACCGTTGGCTATCATAGAGTTGGACACCTCGCCCGTTACGTACGCGGGAGGCGCAAGCGGACTGCGCGAATGAATCACTCTGTCGCTGTCGCGCAGCTCGAAATTTGGAACGGTGCCGAGCAAATCCATATTTGCTTCCAGAAGAGAGGTTATCGTACCGA
>JAIDIR010000178.1 GCA_029052615.1 Clostridia bacterium
TTGCACGCTCTCCTCGCCCGAAAGCGTGCGCATACCGCGCAGCGATTATTCGCTGAGAATGGTGCAGAGAATCCGTGACGAGGCGCACCGTTTCGCCGTAACCTACTTCCGCAACCTGCACTCGAAGAGCAGTCTTTCGAGTATTCTGGACGGCATCGAGGGCGTGGGCAAGCGCAAGCGAATTGCGCTTATGGAAAAATTTTCGAATATAGAAAAAATTATGAACGCAACCGAGGAACAACTTGCCGAAACGGAGGGTATAGGCCCCGCGCTTGCAAAGAAAATAAAGACTTATTTTAACGAGAACTTATGAAAAAACTCAACTGTAAACTCATCGTTTCGGACTTTGACGGCACGCTTGCCAACTCTCAAAACGAGGTGCCCGACGAGGTCGTAAAAGCAATAAATTCGTATATTTCGGGCGGCGGAATTTTTGCCGTATGCGCGGGGCGCATATTGCCCTCAATCCTGCCGCGCGTGCGCACGCTCGGCTTAAAGGGGCTGGTTATCGCCTGCCAGGGTTCGGTCATCGCCGACATTCAGACGGGTAAATTGCTGCGCGACGTCGGCTTTACCAACGCGCAGACTGCCGAAATATGCGCCGCTTTGGAAGAGCTTGAAAGTAACGTGCAGGTATATAATAACGAAGGTTTTTACAGTGATTTGCCGGCGGACGAAAAGCATCTCAATCTGTACGAAAGCATAATAGGAGTGCAGGCGCGACACGTCCAAACGCCGCTTTCAAAGTACGTTGCGGATAGCCGCGAAAGGTTTAACAAGGTTGCGGCTCTCTGCCGTCCCGAGGACCAGGAGCAGCTGTATTCGGAGCTTTTAAAGCGCTTCGGAAATAAATACGACGTCACTTGCAGCGCCAAGGTGCTTGTCGAAATTTCGCCTTACGGTGAAACCAAGGGCCGGGCGGTGGAATTTCTCGCGCAGCATTACGGCGTGGAAATAGGCAAAACCTGCGCCGTAGGCGACAATCTTAACGACCTTTCCATGATTGAAACGGCGGGCTACGGCGTGGCTGTCGGCAATGCGGCAAAGGGGCTTATCGACAGGGCAAAACACGTCACGGTGACCAACGACGAGGGCGCAATTGCAAGGGTAATTAAGGACTTCGGGTACACTCAAAATGACTGAAATTCTGGCGCCTGCGGGCGACGAAAAGAGCGCTTACGCCGCAATCAATGCGGGCGCGGACGCAATATATCTGGGTTTGTCGGCGTTTTCCGCAAGGAGCAGCGCGGCAAATTTCGGCTTTGAAGCGCTTGAAAAGCTAATCGCGCACGGCCACGCGCTCGGCGTAAAAATTTACGTCGCAATGAACACGCTCGTCAAGGATAGCGAGCTTGAAGAGTTCGTTAAAACGGCGGTGGAGGTACACAACGCAGGGGCGGACGCCATCATTATACAGGATATATATCTCGGCGCGTATCTCAAAAAGACCTATCCGCAGATGTGTCTGCACCTGTCCACACAGGCGGGAATATGCAACGCCTACGGCGCTCAGTACGCCAAGGAACTGGGTTTTTCGCGAGTTATTCTGGCAAGAGAAACCAAGCTTGCCGACGTTAAAGAAATTTCTAAAATAATCGAAACGGAAGTGTTCGTTCAGGGCGCGCTTTGCACCTGCTTTTCGGGGCAGTGCTATCTGTCATCGTTCGCGGGCGGAAACAGCGGCAACCGCGGCAAATGCAAGCAGCCCTGCCGCAAGCGCTACAGGATTGACCGCAAAGGTTTTACCGATTACGCTTACCGTATTTCGCTTTCCGATCTGAACGCGGACTCGGGGCTTGAAGAGCTTATAAGCGCGGGCGCTTCGTCCTTTAAAATAGAGGGCAGAATGAGGCGCCCCGAGTACGTTGCCGCCGCAGTAAAATACTATAAAAAATTGCTTTCGGACAGCGCGGAAAGCTGTGATTTGTCGGCTTTAAAGCGCACTTACAACAGGGGAAATTATACCAAGGGGCTGACTTTCGGACAGGACAAATCACTTATTTCTTCCGCCGTTCAGGGACATATCGGAGAGTATCTCGGCACGGTTGCGGTTGAAAACGGCAAGTATCTCTGCCGCACTTCTGAACGGTGCGCGGAGGGGGATGCGTTCAAAATTTTAAGGGACGGAATGGAGCTTTGCGGCGCGTTATTTTCGACCTCCGCAAGGGGCGGTTTTTACCTCAAAAGCTCCACCCGTTTAAAGAACGGCGACAAGGTTTTTATCACCACCGACGCGCGTTTGAACAGCCGTTTACTGGACGGAAAAAGAACGCTGAAAATATGCCTTTCGGCTGAATTTTCGGCGGACGAAATTTCGTGCGTCTATCTCAACGGAAAACGGTACGAAGCCGACTTTAAAGCCGAGCGCGCGCAGGACAGACCGCTCACCTCAGACGACGTAAAACGCTGCTTCGATAAGGTTGATACCTACCCGTTCGAAATAGAGTACGGCGATATTTCGATAGGCGAAAGCGTCTTCGTTCCGTCGTCCTTTTTAAATGCTTTCAGGCGCAACGTTTACGCTCAATTTTTTAAGGAAACGGCAGACAACGGAAACAAAAAAATTGAGGAGGTGCAGCCTCTTCCCGTGCCGCAAAAACCGCAAAAAAATTCGATGACTGCGGTTATTGCACGCACCTTAAACGGCGTTAAAGCCGATATCGGAGTACTTAAACCCGACGCTTATCAAGGCGACCTTTCCGCGCTCTGCAAGGACTTTGACGGACAGAAATTTTTATATCTTCCGTCCTACATTACGGGTGAGGAAATTGAACGCATAAAACCGCTTATTTTACCGTTCGACGGCATATATTGCGGGGGCAATTACGCCGTGGCACTTGCGAAAGACTTAAGTAAAAAGCTCTTTGCAGGGGCAGGCTTCAACCTTTTCAACTCGCTTTCGCTCGACTTATGCCCCGCCGATTACGCCGTGCTTTCCAAGGAGCTGACCGTTGCGGAAGCCAAGCCACTTGCACGTTCCAACACGTTCTATCTGACCGCCGGCGATATAAAGGTTATGGACCTGATTTACTGTCCTTTCGGCAAGTCGTGCAGGGAGTGCGACAAGCGCGCTTTCTATACTCTGACCGACGAAAATAACCGCGCCTTTCCTATGCGCAGGTACAAAGTCGGAGAGTGCCGCTTCGAGCTTTTTAACTGCGCGAAACTCATTTCCGAAAATTCTTTCACAGGCACGCTTGCGGAGCTCGTTTCAACCGAAAATCCCGCACGCTTCAACGGTAAAATAGGCGACGCGGAATATCTTAAAAATACTTTCAAAAACTATACTAAGGGGCACACTCAAACGCCCGTGTTGTGACGTATGGAAAACGCAAATATTCAAAAACTCGAACTTGATAAAATACTTGCCGCGTGCTCTTCGTTTGCCTGCCTGCAAGCGACAAAAGACGCGCTTAAAAACCTGACGCCGTCGGGCGATTTACAGGAGGTGCGCGAGCGGCTTTCACTGACCGCGGAATGTGATAAACTTCTGTTCCGTTACGGTGTCGGCAAGGTGGAATATTTCCCCGACGTAAGCGCGCTTATAGTCCGCGCTTCCAAGGGCTCGGCGCTGTCCTGCGCGGAGCTTCTGGACGTCAACGCTCTCTTACGTTCGGCTCGCATTGCCTACCGTTCGATAAGCGGAGTGGAAGATAATGAAATATTGAAAATCAAGCAAATCGCGGCGCGGCTGTATTTCGACGAAAATCTGGAAAACGATATAGCCGAAAAAATAATTTCGGCGGAGCAGGTCAGCGATTTTGCAAGCGATACGCTGTATTCCATCCGTTCAAAAATCAAGAGCCTTAACGAGAGGATAAGGGGTGCTCTTTCCGAATACGTTACGGGCAGTAACGCCGCCTATTTGCAGGACGGCATAGTGACGATAAGAAACGATAGGTACGTCATTCCCGTCAAGGCTGAACACAAGGGCAAAATCAAGGGCTTCGTGCACGACCGTTCACAGTCGGGCGCAACCTTTTTTATCGAGCCGGAATACGTGCTCAATCTCAACAACGAACTCATATCTTTAACGATTGACGAAAGGGAAGAGGTCGAGCGCATTTTGAAAGCTCTTTCCGCGCGCGTCGGTGCAATGCGCGAAAGACTGGAAACCGACACGGAAGTGCTTTCCGAAATCGACGGCTACTTTGCAAGGGCGGAATACGCCTATTCCATAAAGGCGGTCTGCCCGCAGGTCAACAAGCGCGGATATATCAACATTATTAAGGGGCGTCACCCGCTCATCGAAAAGGAAAAGGTCGTGCCCGTCTCGCTTGAACTCGGCAGGGACTATTCTTACCTTTTACTTAGCGGCGCCAACACGGGCGGCAAAACGGTCACCTTAAAGATGGCTGGTCTGTTCTGTCTGATGGCGGAGTGCGGCTTGTTCATTCCCGCAGCGGTGGGCAGCGAGGTGTGCGCGTTTTCAAACGTCTTCTGCGACCTGGGCGACAGCCAGAGCATAGAGGAAAGTCTTTCGACCTTTTCCAGTCATATGACTACGGTTGCAGCTATATGCAACCGGGTGGACGGCGACAGCCTCGTGCTTATCGACGAGCTGGGCGGCGGCACCAATCCCGACGAGGGGCAGGCGCTTGCGCGTGCGGTCACCGAATATCTTTTAAAGGCGGGCAGTAAGGGCATAATCACCACGCATTTCACCGCGCTTAAAGAGTTCGCCTATTCTCTCGGCGGCATTGAAAACGCGGCGATGCAATTCGACACCGCAACGCTCAAACCGCTGTATAGCATTAAGATAGGTCTTGCGGGCGCAAGCAACGCGCTTGCCGTTTCCCGCCGTCTGGGCATGAACCCCGAAATTTTAGAGAGGGCGGAAGGCTATCTTTCCGACGAGGGCAGAACTTACGACAATATTTTAAAGAGAGCGGAAGAGAGCCGTCTTGAGGCGCAGGAAGCCAAGGACAGGGCGGCGGCGCTTCAAGCGGAATGGCAGGCGAAGTGCGACGAGGCGAAAAAGCTGGTTGCAACGCTTGAAAAGGAAAGGAAGAGCCTTGCGGCAAATGTCCGCGCTGAAAGTCGGCGGCTTATCAACGAGCGCACGGCGCGCGCCGAGGAATTGCTTGCGGAAATCGAAGGAATATTTTCAAAGGAAGAAATTTCGCAGACAGAGCTTATCCGTGCGCGCACTTTGAAAAACAGGATTAAGGACGAAGGTTACGAAAAGGAAGAAGTAATCACCGTGGACGGCTATTTGCCCGCCGACGAAAAAAATATCAAGGCGGGTGCGGCGGTGTTCGTCGAAAGTCTGCAAAGCCGCGGCGTTGTGCTTTCGTTCAATCCCAAAAAGGGCGAAGCCGAAGTTGCATGCGGAAGCATAAAGCTGCGCGTGGGTCTTAAAGATTTGAAATTTATTCCCCAGCAGCAGACACAGAATAAAAAAGCAAAGCCGTCGGAAAAGGTTAAAGTGGTCAGAAAATTTTCACCCTCGCAGCCGCTTTTCGAAATCAATGTCATCGGTATGAACGTGGAGGAAGCGCTTGAAGAAGTCGAAAACTTTCTCGACAAGTCGCTTACCGACAATCTGGAACAGGTAAAAATAATTCACGGTGTGGGCA
>JAIDIR010000179.1 GCA_029052615.1 Clostridia bacterium
GTAGTTGCAGCAACCGACGGTCCCATGCCCCAGACCAAGGAGCACATCCTCCTTTCCCGTCAGGTAGGCGTTCCCTACATCGTAGTATTCCTTAACAAGGTTGACCAGATGGACGACGAGGAGCTTCTTGACCTCGTTGAAATGGAAATCACCGAAACCTTGGAAAGCTACGGCTTCAAGGATTGCCCCATCATCCGCGGTTCCGCACTTAAGGCTCTTGAAAAAGCAACCAGCGGTATCCCCGATGCAGACGTTCTTGCAGCTCCCGAGTGCCAGTGCATCTTGAAGCTCATGGACACCATCGATTCCTATATCCCCACTCCTCAGAGAGATACCGATAAGCCTTTCCTTCTTCCCGTAGAGGACGTATTCACGATTTCCGGTCGTGGTACCGTTGCTACCGGTAGAGTAGAAAGAGGTGTTGCTCACGTAGGCGATCCCGCTGAAATCATCGGACTTATCGAAAAGCCCGTTGGTACGACCATTACCGGTCTTGAAATGTTCCACAAGAGCGTTGACGAAGCTATCGCAGGCTTCAACATCGGCGCACTCCTTCGTGGTATCGACCGTAAGGGTATCGAAAAGGGACAGGTTCTGGCTAAGCCCGGCACCGTTAAGACCGCAACCAAGTTCGAAGCTCAGGTTTACGTTCTTAAGGCAGAGGAAGGCGGACGTCACACTCCTTTCTTCAACCACTATCGTCCTCAGTTCTTCATCAGAACTACCGACGTTACCGGTTCTATCGAACTTCCCGCAGGCACCGAAATGGTTATGCCCGGCGACCACGTAACCATCACCGTAGAGCTTATTAAGCCCGTTGCGGTTGAAGAGAAGCTGAAGTTCGCTATCCGTGAAGGCGGCAGAACGGTTGGTTCGGGTGTCGTTTCCAAGATTCTCAAGTAATCAACATTAAAAGCAAAAATAAAAAGACGGCAGGTTTACTTGCCGTCTTTTTTGTCGTCCTGTGAAGATTTAATTATAATACTTTCAAGCGATACGCCTAACTCGGTCAGTATCCCATAATAAATCTTAAATGGAATTCGTCTGTGTTCGTGACTGGTTAAATATCCGTGCAGGCACCTTTGACTAACGCCAATTTGCTCGGCAAGTTGTTTTTCGTTAATTCCGCGCTCTATCATAATTTGTTTTATGCGTTCTAAATTTAAATAGTAGTGTAATCGCATAGAGTCCACCTCATAAAGTTTCAAAATATCCGTAAAAAGGATATTGTAATTATACATTTTTAGTATAATTTTGTCAAGCATATGAATGCGCCAAGAATAAAAGAATTAAGAAAAAAGAGAAATATTACACAGCTTAAACTGGCTATGGATTTAGGAACTAATCAAAATACAATCAGTAGATATGAAACAGACGAGTATGAAGCTGATTATGATATGCTAAAGAAAATAGCGGACTATTTTGACGTGTCAATAGATTATCTTTTAAGAGAAACCGACAATCCTGCAAGGAATAAGTAATAATGAAAAAAGGCTTAATTAAAATTTTGTCTGCGGTGGCGTTGCTTGCGGCGGCGTTGCCGTGCGCAGTGTCGCCCGTGCTGGCAAATTCGGGTCCGCGCGAGGAGCGCGGCGAAACGGCTTCGGGTACGATAGTGCGCAACAAAAACAGCGTGCTTGCCGTCGAAAGCGAAAAGCTTACATTCGATATAGTCGATTTTCCTCCGCACGGGGAAAACGTAGACTATAATTCCACCGTGACGGCGGAGTATAAATTCGTCAACACCTCGCCCAACACAGTGCATACCTCCATGGCGTTTCCCATGAAGGCGGGCGAAAGATACTGCTACGGCGACCGGGAGTTTGCTCCCGTTATAAGCGTGGACGGTCAGCAAATCGATTGCGTTACAAGGTACACCACGGCTAAGTATACCAATTTTGACGAGGCGGTTAAGCTTATCACCGACGAGTGGTATTCGGACTATTTTTACAAAGTCGATTTGCCCGTAACCAAATATACCGTTTCGGTCAATAAACCCGAAGGTTACAACAGCGTGCGCATTTCCGCCGAAGTCAAGTGCGATAAAACCAAGGCAAGGTATATCTGTTACAGTTCCAACCTTACGTATCATTTCGACTTTGACGAAGGCAACGGCGGCGCCACTTACGACGCGGTTACGACAAAACAAGCCCTCGTCTATTACGTTCTCGGCGATACTTCCGCTATGAGCTGTGAATGGTTTATTGAGGCGGCAAACGACAGAAACGGGCGTTTGTCTTCTTACAAGCCCGTCGATATTCCGCTTAATATAACGGCGGAAAGCGCAAATACGTTAAAGGACCTGATTTTGTCCGAACGGGAAGAGGACAGCCCGATTAACGACGTTGATTATTATAACGGCGTCATCCGCAATCTGAATGATTATTATTATGATAATGGCTATGCCGGTTCTCCCACGAACCTCAGATTTAAAACGTCCGGCGCGCTGGTGTGGTATCTGTACGACGTGGACGTGGAGTCCAACGGTAAAATTATAAATAAGATAACCGCGCCCGTTTTCCCGACCACCCAATACTATTACGACCCGTACGTTTACGAATACGAATATTATCTGTCGCCCGCCGCCAAGTGGGCAAGCTTCGGCAAGCTGGAAGTTAGAATAAATTCGGAGTATTATATGGTCGATCCGCCCAAGGGCTTTGAAAAGTGCGACGGGGGATATAAGGCGGAGTTTTCCTCGCTTCCCAAGGGCGAGCTGACTTTTAAAATGAGCACGGCGGAAAAACCGCACGTAAAGAACTCTTCCAGGGGCGTGGCCATTGCGTTCCTCGTAATTCTTTGCTTTATCTGTATCGGCGTGCCGCTTATCGTGTTTATGCCGTTTATAGTCAAAGCCGTTAAAAAGAGGCGCGCGGAAAGGGAGCTTGACTTTTCCTCCCGAAGGGACTAAAATATCCGCAAAGGGATATAAATATATCAAACGTTGAAAAGGAAATAACGATATGTATTGCAGAAAATGCGGAAAGCAAATAGACGACGAGGCGGTGGTTTGCCCTCACTGCGGGGTGCTGACAATAAGGCGCGGCGCAGGCTTTTACGGTCAGCCCGCACAGCCCGTGCAGCCCGTTCAGTATTATAACGCGCCCGGACAGCAGCCCGCGCAGATAGTTATACAGCCCGTGCGGGATACCGAGCAAAAAGGCACCAACGGTTTGGGCATTGCCGGTTTCATTATCGGCTTGCTTTCGATTATTTTCGGAATGTATTTCTGTATTCCTGCGGTGGCGGGCTTTATTTTAAGCTTGTTCGCGGTGATAAACAGAAAAAGGTTTAAGTCGTGCAACGGGCTTGCAATTGCGGCTCTGGTTATAAGCTCGGTTGCGCTTGCGCTTTGGTTCGGTCTTTGGGCGGCGTTTTTAATAACCTTGATTATCGGCTGAAAAAAAGTAAAAATATTGCGGCGCGGACGATCTTTCGTCCGCGCCGCTTTAATATTTCACGTTTATTTTTGGTTGTAAAATTTGCAGTATTCTTTAAGGGTGCAGTCGGCGCACGCGGGGCGTTGCGAGTGGCATACGCGCCGTCCGTGGTAGATAAGCCAGTGGTGCGCCTTGGACCAGTCGGACTTTGGGATTACCTTTTTAAGCCCTTCCTCGACCTTTAAGGGATTGTCTGCGCAGGCAAGTCCCAAACGGTTGGAAACGCGGAAAACGTGGGTGTCCACGGCAATTGCGTCCTCGCCGAACGCAACCGACCAAACGACGTTTGCCGTTTTCTGCCCTACGCCCGCAAGGCTTTTAAGCTCGTTAAAGTCGCGGGGCACCTCGCCGCCGAATTTCTGCATAATGTCCGCCGAGGCGGAAAGTATATGCGCCGCCTTGTGGTGATAGAAGCCGCAGGAAAATATATATTTTTCAAGCTCCTCCTGCGTAAGGGTAAGCATAGCGGCGGGGGTATTGTGCTCTTTGAAAAGCTCCGCCGTAACCTTGTTCACGCGCTCGTCGGTGCACTGCGCCGAAAGTATAACGGCAACAAGCAGCTCGTACGGGCTGTTGTATTTAAGCGCGGGGCGCGCGTCGGGGTAAAGGCGCGCAAGCTCCTTCAAAATTTTATCGTTGGTCTGCATAGCCCTATTCTAACACGAAAGGCGCCAAATTTTCAAGCGGTTAAAAGCCCCTTATAAACATTTTTCCGCTTCTGTAATCTATGCGCATATAGCCGTAGAACGAGGAATAGTTGACGCGCGAAATGACGTTCTTTACCCTGTTTGCCGCGTTCTGCGGAAATTTAAGCGACAGCCCGCAGCCTACGTTCGCCTCCTTGGGGGTGTTGATAAGCTGCGCGGGAATATTTAAAGCCCTCATTTTCGTCATGCAGTCTATCGCCTGAGAGCGGGAGCGAAAAACCGCCAGAATTTCAGTCATAATTTTATCCTTCGTTTCATAAATTATCCTACTATTATATTACGTTGCACGCGGCGATTGTGATATATAGCAGCAACGCCGAAAGGCGGCGGAAATTGGTTCCGTCGCTGGCAGGCAAGGGGGAGTTATGATTTATTTCGATAATGCGGCAACGGGCGGCTTCAAGCCCGACGGCGTGCTCGGCGCAACGACCGCGGCGCTTAAAACCTGCGCCAATCCCGGCAGAAGCGGACACAAGCTTTCGCTTGCCTGCGCGGAGAGAGTTTATCAGGTGCGCAGCGCGCTTGCCTCGTTTTTCAACGCGCCCTCGCCCGACAGGGTGGTGTTCACCAAAAACTGTACCGAGGCGCTTAACATAGCCATATTCGGCACTTTAAAGGAGGGCGACAGGGTCGTTTCGACTGTTGCCGAACACAATTCGGTGCTCCGACCCTTACATTACTTGCAGGGCAAGGGGGTAAAGGTGGAGCTTGCTCCGCTCACTCCCCACGGCGATATTGATATAGCCGCGCTCATCGAGGCGGCGAACGACGGGGCTAAAGCGGTGATAATCACGCTTGCTTCCAACGTCACGGGCACCGCGCCCGACATAACGCGCGTGCGCGCCGAAATTCCGCCCGAAACGCTGCTTATATGCGACGGCGCACAGGCGTGCGGTCACCAGAGCGTGGATATCTCCGCACTCGGCATCGACGCGCTTGCAATCGCGGGGCACAAGGGTATGCTGGGCATACAGGGCAGCGGCGCGCTCGTCTTTTCGGAGCGCTTCAACCCTTCGCCCGTAACCTTTGGCGGCACGGGCAGCGAGAGCATAAATCTCGATATGCCCGACTTCTATCCCGACAGACTGGAAAGCGGCACGATATCGTATCCCGCGATAGTATCCCTCGGCGAGGGCGTTTTGTATCTCAAATCGCACATGTACGAAAACCGCGACAGAACGCTGTACCTCACCGATATGATGCTGAACGGACTGAGCGCGATAGAGGGAATCAAGCTCTATTCCAAGCCCAACCACTTCGGCATAGTCGCGCTCGCGTTCGAAAAAATGCAGTCCGAAATTGCAGCGTACAGATTGTCGGAGGAATTCTCGATTTGCGTGCGCGGCGGTCTGCACTGCGCGCCGCTCATGCACCAGGCGCTTCACTCCGACGGGCTCGTGCGCGCTTCGCTGTCGGCGTTCAATAACGAAAGGGAGGTCGATTATTTCCTGCGCGCGGCGGAAAAACTCGCTCAGGGATAACCATATATAAGGT
>JAIDIR010000018.1 GCA_029052615.1 Clostridia bacterium
AAATAAAAGGGGGCGGGCAAATTTTTGCCCGCCCCCTTTAACGCCGTATTAAAGATATAAAACCGAAGTATCGGGGTAATGAATTTCCGCCCAGAAATTGGTTATTCTCCAGCCGGTAACGTAGTATTCGATGTATATAGTTTCGTTAGCCTTGTTTTTCATATATTTGTCCGCGGCAAGCGCCATATAAGCCTTTCCGCCTTTAACTTCCAATGACGTGCTGAAATGAGCAGCGGTATAGTTTGTGCTTATCTGCCCGTTGCCGTGGTCCACGAATAATCTGTCCATATAATAGGCGTCGCTCATTTGTGCCTGACTATAGAAATAGAAATGCTCCTTCGTAGCGTAGATATCGGTTGAGGAAGAGTTTTCATAAATTATAGTTTCTTCATTTCCGCGCACCTTTGCCATAACGTGCTTAAAATCGGCGTGGAAATCGATTGAAACGTAAACCGTATTTTCCCAATTAACTTCGGGCGCTTCCTCCGTAAAGTCGAGCGTGTATTTAATTTCGGGCGTTTTCCAATAGACGACGTCACTGTAACTGCTTTTATCGAGGAAGGTTTTAATCTTGGTCTTCTGCCTGTACCAGCCCGCCTTTAAAAGCGTGCCGACCGCGGGCATTCTATTGGTTGTGTAAGGCTGTTTGTCGGGCGTGAACCAGCCCGCAAAAACGTAGCCCTCTCTTACGGGCGTGGGCAAGGTTATTGCCGTGCCGCTCGCGCTCGTGTAGTCGTTTATTTTATTGCCGCCGTTCGTATCGAAAACGATTATGGGTTTCCACACGGCTTTAAGGGTGGTATTGCTCTGCGGCATAACGGCAAACTCGGCGGCGGTGCCGTTCGTCTGTTCCCACTTAAGGAAGCTGTATAGATCCCTTTTTGGAGTAGGCAGCGCAATCTGTGCCCCCGCCCTTGCAACCAGCGGCGCAAGCCTTTCGCCGCCGTCGGTATCAAACTCTATAGTCGTTGCCCACTCGGTCGCGTAAAGGGTAACGTCCTGCACGATTGCACCCGTAAATGGCGTGCCGCCTTCCTGCTTGCTCCAGCTTAAAACCGCTTCGCCCTGCGCGTTGCGCGTGTTGTAAACGATGTCCTTAACGGCAGTGTTGTACGGCACTTTCACTTTTTCGCTATCCATTCCGCCGCCGAAGTTCAGGGTCACCGTGTAGGTTGCCGTTTTAAAGCCCGCGTACAGATTTATGCGCGCGTTGCCGTCAAACAGATTAAAATTGTCGCCGTTCACTACCGAAACGGTGGGAATCAGTCCGTACTTATCGGCAACCTGCGTGCCGCCGCAGTTTTCCTGCGTGTACCAACCGCAGAATTCGTTGTGTTCGAGTTGAAGGTCAAGCGGCAGTTGCGGAAGAGAGGAACCGTATTCGACGGTATAACTGCGGCTTGCCGTCACTTCGGCGCCCGCAAAATTGAGAATGACGTTGTATTGCTCGGCTTTCCACTGCGGGAACAGCACGAGGTTTTTTTTGTCCTCGAAAACCGAAAGGGATGAGCCCTGTGCGGAAACGTACTGTTTACCGCCCTCAGCCGCGTCGAAAAGTCCCAAAAACCGATAGCCGGTTTTCTGCGGAATGCTTTCCATAACGTACGCCTCGCCGCCCGTTACGGTAATTTGGTGCGTTCCGTTATCGTCCGTATACTGCAAAACGTACTCCTTGGGCGTACCGTCCGGCGTACCGCCGCCGAAGCACCCCGCAAACGTCGTTAAACAGATAACCGAAGCCGCAAAACCTGCGGCTATCGCTTTAAACCGTCTATTCATAGTTTCTCCTTTTGTTGATAATTTTTATTAACTTTTGTTAGTAAATTGTATTCTACCATTAACTTTTGTTAATGTCAATAAAAAACG
>JAIDIR010000180.1 GCA_029052615.1 Clostridia bacterium
CGTCTCGTGGCCTCGGAGATGGGTATAAGAGCCAGTCACGGTGCGCCTCGTTATAAGAAAGGCGGACGCGCTTAAAAACGACGGTGAAATTATCGGTAACAGGGCGAAGGGCAAGGTCGTTAAAAACAAGGTTGCGCCTCCGTTCAAGGTTGCGGAATTCGACATTATTTACGGAGAGGGCGTTTCCCAGGAAGGCTGCCTTATCGACCTCGGTCTGGAATACGGCATTCTGACAAAGAGCGGCGCGTGGTTCAATTATAACGACGAAAAAGTCGCGAACGGCAGAGAGAAGATGCGGGAGCATTTGAAGGCAAATCCTGCACTTAAAGACGAGATTGAAGCAAAAATCAGAGCGGCGCACAGCGCTTCTATTAAGAAAACTCAGGACGATTAATGCGATACGGTTTTATAAAAGTTTGCGCGGCAACTCCCGAAATCAGAGTTGCCGACGTCAAATACAATACTGAAAATATTATAAAGGCAATCAAGGAAAGTGCGGCGAACGGCAGCCAGCTTACCGTTTTTCCCGAGCTTTGCATTTGCGGCTATACCTGCGGCGATTTATTCAATCAACCCGCATTGATTTCCGCATGTGAAGAGGCGATTAAGAACATTTGCAAGGAAACGGTAGGCATTAAAACTCTCGTGTTTGTCGGCGCACCTTTAACGTATGACGGCAGACTTTATAACTGTGCCGTGGCGATAATCAACGGTGAAATTCTTGGTATCGTGCCCAAAACGTTTTTACCGAACTACGGCGAGTTTTACGAAGCGCGCAATTTTGCGCCCGCACCTAACTTCGACGATATTGTTTTTGCGGATTTTTGCGGTCAGGAGTGCGTGCGCTTCGGTGCAAACCTGATTTTGAAGGCGTACGGTTGCAACGATTTTACGGTTGCCGCGGAAATATGCGAGGACTTGTGGGCGCCTGACTCGCCGTCAATCCGTCTTGCCAAGGCGGGGGCTAATATAATAGTAAATCTTTCCGCAAGTAACGAAACTGTTGGAAAAGCCGAGTACCGCAGAAACCTTGTGAAAATGCAGTCGGCAAAGTTGATTTGCGGCTACGTTTACGCCAATGCGGGCAACGGTGAAAGTACTACCGATTTGGTATTTGCCGGGCACAATATTATTTGCGAAAACGGCGTTATTTTAAGTGAAAGCAAGCCGTTTGAAAACGGACTCATTTACGGCGAAATAGATCTTAATTTTTTGGAAAACGAAAGGCGCAGAATGTCGAGCGTGTTCAAAAGAAATATCGTCGATAAGGAATACTGGAACTGTTTTGAAATGTTTGAAAGCGATGCGGAAATTACGCGCACTTATTCCAAGCTTCCGTTCGTGCCCGAAGAGAGCGCTACTCTCGGTGAACGCACCGAGCTCATATTGAATATTCAATCAAAAGGACTTGAAAAGCGCATTGACCATTCGGGGGCAAAGACGGCGGTAATAGGCGTTTCGGGCGGGCTCGATTCGGCGCTTGCTCTGCTGGTTACGTGCCGTACTTTTAAGTCGCTCGGTAAAGATTTAAAAGGTATTATCGGCGTTACCATGCCCGGTTTCGGCACAACGGATAAGACGAAGAGCAACTCCGTTAAGCTGATGGAGGCACTCGGCGTAACCGTTAAGGAAATCCCAGTCGGTAAAACGGTCAACAGCCATTTTAACGATATCGGGCACGACCCCGACGATAGGAACGTAACTTACGAAAACGCTCAGGCGCGTATGCGCACCATGGTTTTAATGGACGTTGCCAACGATAACGGCGGAATGGTGATAGGTACGGGCGATTTAAGCGAGCTTGCGCTGGGCTGGGCAACCTACAACGGCGACCATATGTCTATGTACGGAGTAAACTGTTCAGTGCCCAAAACGCTTGTTAAGTATCTCGTCGCCTACGAAGCGGAAAAGCTTGGCGGTGAAGTAAAGGATATTCTTACGAGTATACTCAATACCGAAATAAGCCCCGAATTGCTTCCTCCCGATGAAAATGGCAATATAGCGCAAAAGACCGAAGATTTGGTCGGTCCCTACGAACTGCACGACTTTTTCCTGTATTATTTCGTGCGCTGTGCTTTTTCACCCGATAAAATTCTTTTCTTGGCATGCAAAACGTTTGAAGGCGTGTACGACGGTGAAACGGTTAAAAAGTGGCTTAAAGTCTTTATTAAGCGCTTCTTTGCACAGCAGTTCAAGCGTTCGTGCGTTCCAGACGGAGTTAAGGTTGGAAGCGTTGCGCTTTCGCCGCGCGGAGACTGGCGTATGCCATCCGATGCAGTTTGCGAGTTGTGGCTAAAGTCAATAGAATAAAATGCGGCGCGGAAGTCAAATCTTCCGCGCTTTTTTCAATAATAGTGTAAGGTAATTAAATAAATAAATTGACTTTTGACCCTATCGGGTGTAAAATAAATTATGGTATATAAAAGGCGTTAAAAGGCTTTGTATATATAAAATTTAATCAGGGAGGCTTATTATGTTAAAGACAAACTTAAGCACCCTGTTCCTTGACGCCAACACCGGTGTGTTGGTCGGGCTTATCGTAGCAGCTGTGGTTGCGGTTCTTGCAATCGCTGCAGCAGTTTTTTGTTGGTTTTTCGGTCGGAAATTGTATAAATCAAAAATCGAAAGTCAGCTTGGTGACGCTAAGGCGCAATCCGAAAAGATAATTGAGGACGCTAAGGTGGAATGCGACAGGCTTATAAAAAATGCAGAGAAAGATGCAGAGTATAAAATCAAGGAGCAGGAACTTAAATTAAGGAACGAGTTCGAAAGGGAAACGAGGGAAAAGAAGTTTGAGTTAAACAAACTTGAACAGCGCCTTATGCAAAAAGAGGACAACCTCGATAAAAAGGAGTCGGCTCTCGACAGAAAGAACGAAGAGCTTGACAGACAGAAAAAGGACTTAGTTTTAAAAGAGCAGGAAGTAAAGAAGACGCAGGAAAAGGTCAACCACCAGCACGAGCTTATGGTTCAGGAGCTTGAAAAGGTTGCCCAGCTCACTAAGGACGAGGCGAAAAAGCTTCTGTCAGAGGAAATTCTTGATGAAACCCGTCACGACGTGGCGCTGCAGGTCAGAAACATCGAACAGACTGCAAAGGACGAGGCGCAGAACGAAGCGAAAAAGATTATTTCGCTTGCAGTGCAGCGTTGCGCAAGCGACCACGCTTCGGAAATTACGGTGTCAGTCGTGCCTATTCCCAGCGACGATATGAAGGCGCGAATCATAGGCAGAGAGGGCAGAAATATCCGTGCACTCGAAAACGCTACGGGTATCGAGCTTATAGTCGACGATACGCCCGAAGTCGTAATCTTATCGGGATTTGACCCCGTAAGGCGCGAGGTTGCGCGTTTGACTTTGGAAAAACTCATTGCGGACGGAAGAATTCATCCCGCAAGAATCGAAGAGACGGTTGCAAAAGTCAAGAAAGAGCTTGACCAGGAGATTAAAGCCGCCGGCGAAAGCGCAATGTTCGACGTAGGAATCTACGGTCTGCACCCCGAGCTAATTAAACTTATCGGTAGATTGAAGTACAGAACGAGCTACGGTCAGAACGTGTACAAGCACTCCGTAGAGGTTGCTCAGCTTGCAGGTCTTATGGCTTCCGAACTTGGTTTGGACGTAACACTTGCAAAGCGTGCGGGGCTGTTGCACGATATCGGTAAGGCTGTGGATAAGGAGCAG
>JAIDIR010000181.1 GCA_029052615.1 Clostridia bacterium
TGTACGTAGGTTACGTAGGCGTGTTGCATTTCGGTCTGCTCGACGGGCTCGTTTTGCGCTACTCAAAATACGATTACGAGGAGCTTGACAAGAGAAAAATTCTCTCTCAGCTTCAGATTCTTTTAACCTTTATCACAACGCTTTCGGGCATTGCCGTAATCGTTGCGTTGATTGCCATCGGCGGTGCAAGTAAGATAATAATCATTTTGGTTGCGGTTGGCGTAATAACCAAAAATCTGGTTACTTACGGTTCGTATATGTTCCAGATTACAAACCGCATAAGCAAATACGTCATAATGATTATATCCCAGCGCCTTGCTTACGGATTGATAGTAATCATATTGCTGGCGTTACGCGTAAACAATTTCTATTGGTATTGTATTGCCGATTTGTGCGGCGATTGCGTGGGAATAATAATCGCAATAATATTCAACCGCGGTTTGTTTTTCGGAAAATTATTTCCCGATAAGGAAGCGCTCAAGGAATTAAAGCTCAATATATCGTCGGGCATTATCCTTATGATGGCAAACTGGTCGGCAATGCTTATGATCGGCGGCGCAAAAATGATAATCCAGTGGCGGTGGGACGAATTGCTGTTCGGAAAAGTTTCGTTTGCGTTCAGCGTATCCAACGTCTTTTTGGTGTTCGTAACGGCAATAAGCGTAGTGCTCTTTCCGTCGCTGCAGCGCGTCGATAAGGACAAGCTTCCGTCAATGTACAAAAGCATCAGAAGTATTCTTTCGCCCCTGTTGTTCTTCGTAATGATATTCTACTTCGTTGGCTGTTGGATACTCAATATGTGGCTTCCGCAGTATTCGGCAAGCTTGCAATATCTTGGCATTCTGTTGCCGATAATAATATTTTCCTCTAAAGTAAGCCTGCTTACTAATAACTATTTAAAGGTTTACCGAAAGGAAAAGATGATGCTGCTTGCAAACGTGGTATCAATAATTTACGGAGTGTTGCTGTTCGTTCTGTGCGCCTACGTTTTGAACGATCTTTACGCGCTTTTGGTGTGTGTGGTTTTAATAATAATGTTCAATTCGATATTGTCCGAAATATTCGTTATGAAAACTATTCACGTCAAAATAATCAAAGATTTTATTGCCGAGGGCGTGATGACGGTCGGCTTTATCCTCTGTGCAACCAAGCTCAGTCTCTGGATAGGTTGCGCGGCATACGCCGGTCTGTTCATCGTATATGCATTGTTCAATTATAAATCTATCGTAGCTCTGTTTAAAAACAGGTTAAGAAAGAAATCACCTGCCGTTTCGGAAACGGCGCAAAGCGATACTGAAACAAATAATATAAACGTTGAAGTCGAAAATTCGGAAGAGGAGGGAAGCGATAACCAATGAAAGGCATAATTTTGGCAGGAGGAAGCGGAACGAGGTTATATCCGCTTACCAAGGTCACAAGCAAGCAGCTGCTTCCCGTTTACGACAAACCCATGATTTATTATCCGCTGTCGGTGTTGATGACTGCGGGTATTAAAGATATTTTAATTATATCCACGCCGCAGGACACGCCCCGTTTTAAGGAGCTTTTGGGCGACGGAAAAGCCATTGGCATAAATTTGCAGTATGCCGTTCAGCCTTCCCCCGACGGACTTGCGCAGGCGTTTATTATCGGTGAAAAGTTTATCGGTAAGGACGAAGTCGCAATGATTTTGGGCGACAACATTTTTTACGGTCACGGCTTTACGAAGATGCTGAAGGAAGCCAAACAGAACGCCGAACACGGCAAGGCGACTATATTCGGTTACGGCGTTAAGGACCCCGAGCGTTTCGGCATAGTAGAGTTCGATAAGGACGGCAAAGTTTTATCCGTTGAAGAAAAACCCCAAAATCCCAAATCGAATTACTGCATTACGGGCTTGTATTTTTATGATAACCGCGCGGTGGAGTACGCAAAGCAGATTAAACCTTCCAAGCGCGGCGAGCTGGAAATTACCGATCTGAACGCAAGATATTTGCAGGAGGGCGACTTGACAGTCCAGCTTCTCGACCGCGGATTTGCATGGCTGGATACGGGAACGATGGACAGCCTGTTCGAAGCCGCAGAGTTTGTAAGAGTACTGTCGCAAAGACAGGACGTGACCATTTCCGCCCCCGAAGAAATTGCTTTCCGCAACGGGTGGATTAACTGTGAGCAGCTTCTCAAAATAGCCGAAGGCTACGGCAAATCGCCTTACGGTGAACATTTGAAAAAAGTAGCGGAAAAGCGCCGTTAAAGGAGAGAGTAAAATGACAATCATAGTGACAGGCGGTGCGGGATTTATCGGAAGCAATTTCGTATTCCACATGCTTAAAAAATACCCCGGTTACAGAATAGTTTGCCTTGACAAGCTGACTTATGCGGGCAATCTTTCCACGCTCGCGCCGGTAATGGATAATCCCGATTTCCGCTTCGTTAAAGCCGATATATGCGACAGGGCGGCGGTCAATAAACTGTTCGAAGAGGAGAAGCCCGATATCGTAGTCAACTTTGCGGCGGAAAGCCACGTTGACAGAAGTATAGAGGACCCGGGAATTTTCCTTCAGACCAACATTCTGGGCACGGCAACGCTTATGGACGCCTGCAGAAAGTACGGCATTAAGCGCTACCATCAGGTTTCCACGGACGAAGTGTACGGCGATTTGCCGCTTGACAGACCCGACCTGTTCTTCACCGAGCAGACGCCCATTCATACCAGCAGCCCTTACTCTTCGAGTAAGGCATCGGCGGATTTGCTCGTTCTGGCTTATTACAGAACGTATGGCCTGCCCGTATCAATAAGCCGCTGTTCCAACAACTACGGACCCTATCATTTCCCCGAAAAGCTCATTCCTTTAATGATTGCAAACGCGCTGAACGACAAGCCCCTTCCCGTTTACGGTAAGGGCGAAAACGTGCGCGACTGGCTGTACGTGGAGGACCATTGCAAGGCGATTGACCTCATTATTCACAAGGGCAGAGTGGGCGAGGTGTACAACGTCGGCGGACATAACGAAATGACGAATATAGATATCGTCAAGCTTATTTGCAAAGAACTGGGCAAGCCCGAAAGCCTGATAACCTACGTTGCGGACAGAAAGGGGCACGACTTGCGCTATGCAATCGACCCGACCAAAATTCACGAAGAGCTCGGCTGGCTGCCCGAAACCAAGTTTGCCGACGGCATTAAAAAGACCATCAGGTGGTACCTTGAAAACCGCGAGTGGTGGGAAACGATAATCTCGGGCGAGTACAAAAATTATTACGAAAAAATGTACGGAAACAGATAATGAAAGTATTGGTAACGGGAGTAAAAGGACAGCTCGGCTACGACGTTGTCAACGAGCTTGAAAAGCGCGGACACAAGGCGGTTGGGGTGGATATAGACGATATGGATATCACCGACGCGGCAAGCGTCAGCGCCACTTTGCAGAGCGTTAAACCCGATGCGGTAATTCATTGCGCTGCGTGGACCGCCGTGGACGCCGCCGAAGATAACGAGGAAAAAGTGCGGCTTGTAAACGCCGCGGGAACGGAAAATATTGCAAAGGAGTGCAAAAAGCTCGGTTGCAAAATGATGTATATTTCCACCGACTACGTCTTTGACGGGCAGGGCGAAACGCCCTGGCAACCCGACTGCAAGGACTATAAACCGCTCAACGTTTACGGTCAGATCAAGCTGGAAGGCGAGCTTGCGGTGTCGTCCCT
>JAIDIR010000182.1 GCA_029052615.1 Clostridia bacterium
CACTGCGATTATCGGCTTGTCGGTCGTAATAAACTGCTCTTTTTTTGCCGCACTGGTTATGAATTTTGCGTTAGAATATGTATTCATAATCTTTTCCCGTTTACAAATTTTTTGCAACGTAATCCATCAACACGCCGCCGAAAACAATTATAGCCGCACCGAAAACAAACAGAAATACGTACGACCATTTCTGACTGTTTACAAAAATACAGTCCGAAGGGTCATCCGGGTTGATTGCTATTTTCATAATTGTGTCGGGCTTTTTCGGTGAAGTGGAAGAAGCGCTGTTTACCGCTTTGTAAGTATTCCCGTTTACACTGTATTCAACTACTTCGGCGTAGGTAATCGTGGTGCGGTTGTCGGTATACGATCTTCTTTCTTCGTAGTCGACAACCACCGCCGTCATTTCGGTATAATTTTTAAGTTGTGCCCTGTCCGTTGCCGTATAATATATCGCAAACGAAAAAATACCGATGCCTAATATTATTATGAAAACAGCGAGCCAAAACTGCCAGTGTTTTAAAAGGTTTTTCATCATTGCACCGGCATTATATTCCGATTATGGCGTTTTTGAATACCTCGCCGACGGTGTCGACGGGAATAAAGTGAACGTTGTCCTTGACCACCTGCGGAACGTCCTCCAGATCTTTTACGTTGTCCTGCGGAATAATGACGTCGCGCACGCCTATGCGGTATGCGGCAAGCGATTTTTCCTTTAAGCCGCCTATGGGCAATACCCTGCCGCGCAAGGTAATTTCACCCGTCATTGCAATATCGCGGCGCACGGGCTTTTTGGTAAAGGCGGACAAAATCGCCGTTGCCATGGTTATTCCCGCGCTCGGTCCGTCCTTGGGGGTCGCGCCCTCGGGCACGTGAACGTGAATGTCCGTCGAGGTGAACTGTTCGTCGCTCAGCCCGAAATTTTCCGCGTTGGAGCGGATATAGCTTATTGCGGCGCGCGCGCTCTCCTTCATGACGTCGCCAAGCTTGCCCGTCAACGTCACGTCGCCCTTGCCCTGCATTGCCGATACCTCTATGGTCAGCGTTGTGCCGCCACCCGCCGTCCAGGCAAGACCGGTTGCCGCGCCGACGAGGTTGTCCTTTGGCATTTCGTCGCCGCGGTTATAGCGGGGCGCACCCAGATATTCTTCCACCATTTGCGGGGTGATATTGCCGCCGCAATTTTCGCCGTTAGCC
>JAIDIR010000183.1 GCA_029052615.1 Clostridia bacterium
CGCTAATATATATAATAATGTATTAGAGATAATAAACGCTGCCGCCAAAAACCACGCTTTTTGGCGGCAGACCCAATTTGCGCATACCTGCGCCTCAGCGGTGGGAATTTTTGCATTTCTGATAATATGAGTGCCCTTAAAAATGCAAAAAGGGAGGCAGAGCCTCCCAAAATCGCAGAAATTATTTCGCGTCGCCAGCGAAAGAATTTTGCGAGAAATTCAAATAAACCGTGCAGCCCCTTTTGCCAACTGAAACCGAAGCGTAACCCGTACAGGTAGCTACTGCAAAGCAACCCTATGGCACACCCGCTTAACCGTTTAGTGCTGCTATATCCCTATCCTGACACGGTTCGCGGCGGCGGATTGCATAAGACCTTGTTATCAACACCCCTTATACGGGGCAGCCTTCCATTTCAGAAGTCGAGAGGGGCGGTTCAGTCCTGCTGTAGCGGATTGCAGGTACAGGGCACCGCTAACTCCCCACTTAGCACGGCAGGGGCATTATAACACCCGCGCGTAAAATTTGCAACTAAATTTTCAGTCAATTGCAAATAACTTGACTTTTAAACGGCAATAACCTAAAATGAAAGCCAGATAAAAGGAGTTGCTTTATGGCAGAAAATTGTACTCACGATTGTTCGTCGTGCGGGGCGGACTGCTCTTCGCGCAAAGCGGAAAGCTTACAAAAAAAGCCGCACAAGCTCAGCAAGATTAAAAAGGTAATTGCCGTAGTATCGGGCAAGGGCGGCGTAGGCAAGTCAATGACCAGCGCAATGCTTGCGGTATCTTCCCAGCGCCGCGGCTACAACACCGCGCTTATGGACGCGGACATCACGGGACCTTCAATCCCCAAAATGTTCGGCATACACACCCGCGCAATGGGCGGCAACGGCGGCATTTTGCCCGTGGACTCCAAAACGGGCGTGCAGGTCATGAGTATGAACGTCCTTCTGGAAAGGGAGGACGAACCCGTGGTCTGGCGCGGCTCGCTCATTTCTGGCACGGTTTTGCAGTTCTGGACGGACGTCGTGTGGGAGGACGTAGACTTTATGTTCGTCGATATGCCCCCCGGCACGGGCGACGTTCCATTAACCATCTTCCAAAGCCTGCCGCTTGACGGAATAATAATCGTAACCACGCCGCAGGATCTGGTGGGAATGATAGTGCAAAAAGCCGTAAATATGGCAACTATGATGA
>JAIDIR010000184.1 GCA_029052615.1 Clostridia bacterium
CTTTAGACGGTATTCGCCCTTCATGAGAGCCTCGTGGCGTCGGCGATGTGTATAAGAGTCAGAAGTTATATGCGTTGGTCCAGGTAAACTTGTATACCTTGCCGCCCTCCAAAGTTGCGGTTGCATTTCCAACGTAGTCCTTATTCGTGGTATTGTCAATCGTGTACACGGGAGTTTCGTCCCCTGCCGCAAGCTGAGCCGTTCTGTTGTTATTGCTGGGAGCAAACGCAAACGAAAGCGTATACTCGCCGACGTAACCGGTCAGGTCAATCTCGATATAAGAGCTTGCGCCATTACTTTTAAGTCTGTTCGTGGAAGTATGCGAGGTGCCGTTAACGTCGGTATAACTTTTACCGTTAGGGTCAGTTCCCCAAACGTGGTTAGCCGTAGAATAAAGTTTGATTATACCCTTATCGTCCCAGTTTAAAGACGAGCTCGCAGCGAAACCAGTTAAATTCGCGTCGTCGGAAGTAACATAGAATTTTTCCAGCACTGCTGTTGCGGGCGGATCTACAACTATCGATTTAAGATAGAACTGATTCTGCTTAGGCGTTAAGGTAATTATACCCGCATTATCATTCGTAATCGTAATGGTATAGTTATCCGTGCCCTCGTCCTTAGGCAACACGGTTTCCGCACCGTTCAAGATAATGCCCTGGTCATACGACGAAGCGTTAATCTTAATTACGGTACCGGCAATTACGTTGAACTCTATTTTGCCAGTAATTTTAAGCCAACCGTTATTATGCTGTGCGCCCGTGAAATAAATCGGAGCATTTTCCACGGCTGTTCCCTGCGCAGGCTCGCCGGTAGTATTGTTCGCATACGGGTAAACGTATTCGTACTTTTCGGTTATAGGCACGTTAAGCGAAATGGTTCTGAGGTATGCGTTAGTGCCGCTCTTGCGTTTGATAACGACTTCGCCGTCTTCGGGCACCGTGTAGGTAACAACTTTATCAGCCGTCGCCGCCACTTCGTCGGTATTGAACATAAGGGTTTCGCCACCGTTTACAGTAATGTTAATAATTGTACCCTTTAAAGCCGTAAATTTTATATACGCATTATCGTCTTTCCACCTGAGCCAGCTGTTGTTGACGACCATATCGCTAAACTTGATTTTACCGCTGTTGGGTTCCGCCTCACCGTCCTCTCTGCCATTCTGCGCATAAACGTAATTTACGCTCGTTCTGACAGTGGGGTCTTTGGGCGATACAGTTACGGGAATTACCTGCGTCTGATTGTCGCCGTAGGTTACCGTTATCGTAGTAGAGCCTTCCGCTACGCCGGTAACTTTACCGCACGCATAGGTTGCTATGCTCGTATCAGCAACTTCGATGGAAATTGTCTTGTCGGCAAGGTTCCAGGGAGTAAGCGAAGCGGTGAACTCAACGGTTCCTCCTTCCGTTACTTCTACGCTGTTAGCGGAAACCTGAAGTCCGGTAGACGTCGTTGCCTTGTCGACTGCAAGTGCTACAAGAAGGGCTTCGTCGGTTGCATATGTCCAAGCGCCGCTGGTCCACGTTATACCGCCGTTGGTGCCCGCAAACAGGTTAGCCGCCGTGTAGTCAGCCGCCGCCGTTGCATCGATTACGGTACCGCCCGTAACCGCCGTAGTAATCGCGCCTGCACCGGTAGAACCGTATTCGACGAAGTCTGCGCCCGTGACCTTACCGTCGTCATCGGTTGTGTATACAGGCGAATTGCCGCTCATTTCTTCCCAACGACCCTTCAAGTATTCATTGGGTTTAGCGGGGTCTTTAAGGTCGGTCTTGAAGCCGTGCGTGGAGTATGCTGCAGAGAAGTTGCAGTTAATCATTGCAACCGTTGCCGCAGCCCCCCAAGGTCTGCCGAGCGACATAGAGCCTGCCTCTACGCCTTCGCCGTGAGTGAAGCTACAGGTATCGAAGATATAGCCGTAGTCGGGCTTCTTATTGGGGTCGCCCTTCATTGCGGTTACGTAACCGTTGTTGGACTTGTTCGAAGTACTTGCGTCATATCTCGATATAGCGTTAATCGTGCAGTGGTCGAAGTATGCAAGACCGGTATTCTCGCCGAAGATGAAGTCAACGTTGCCTTCGATAGTCGTATTCTTTAAATACGTTCTGCCGTTCTTGAAGAACAACGTATCCTGGTTGCCGTACAGCAAGCAGTTTTCGATAACCGCCTTGTCGCCGTTAATCGTGAGAGCGAAGCCCTGAGGCGAAGCGTACTTCTTGTTGTCGCGGATATAGTTGAAGTCGTTGCGGATAGTAAGGTTATAAGCCTTAAAGCCTTCGCCGTTGATATGCAGCGTTGCGCAGTCCATACCCCAAACCTTGCCGGATACGGGGTCGGTCATTCCTTCTACCGCCGAATAGGTAAGAACGGATTTATCGGTGCCTTTACCGATAAGCACGAGGTTTGCAAGGCTCGTGGTAATCTTTGCTTCGTAAGTACCCTCGCCGACGTATACGACCTTCTGTACGCTGTTGTCAAGCTTGCACGCTTCCAGATAGTCGACAGCGTCCGCAACGGTGTTAAAGGTTTCAACGCCGTTTACACGCGCGCCGTTTACTCCGGTGTACGTAGAGTCTACGTTGACGTAAATCTTGCCGTCTACGGGAACGGGTACGGTTGCCGAAACGCTTATCTTTATAATCTTTTCTTCGTAGTTGCCGTACTTAACCTTTACTTCGTACGCGCCTGCGGTATCCATATCGTAAGAGGCATCGAGAAGCGAATAATTTTTCTTGTCAATCGTTTCTTCTATTCCGTCCGACCAGGTCGACTTGATTACGAGGTTAGCCGTATCGATGCTGTCGCCCACGAGATAGGTGTGCGCCATAAACTCGTCGTATACAACGAAGCCGGTTTCCGCAGCAACTACTACGTCGTAAGTTGCCTTAACGTCGCCGTTTTCCTTGGATTTAATAACTACGGTATACGTGCCGGCTTCGTTCTTGACTGCGGAGGAATCTACTTCATAGCCAGTTTCGCCGTTGAGTACGAGCTGAACGCCGTCGGAGTACGCGCCCATTACTACGAGTCCCGCCGTGCTGAAATCTTCGCCGACCTTGAATCTCGTCGTTGCGTTTGCCGTGTTCAGCTTAACCTTCTTAATGGTTGCGTCGGCGCTCTTGATGTTCGTGGAAGCCGCCTTAAGACGGTATCCGTCGCCCTCCGCCGTCCATTTGTTTTCGAAATCCAAGCCGATAGTATCGGTGAGGTATGCAACCGTGTTTTCGCCGTTGGATGCGGTTGCGCCCGTCACGGTTACTCCCGTTACGGTTGCTATATTTGCATAATCGGACGCCGTGGGAGCGACCTTGGCAATAAGTGCGCTGTTCGATTTTAAGATAAGTACGTTTTTAACCGTAAGTTTAGCGCACGCGCCGTTACCGGAGAAAATACCGTTATTCGTGGGGTTTGCTATCGTCGCACTGATTACCGCGTTCTGAATACTTACGGTTGCGCCCGCACGGGTACGACCTGCAACGAACGAACCGTTACCGGACGAGCCCTTTAATTCGCCGTCAAGGTGCAAATCGGTAAAGTTGACGGTAGACGTTCCCAGAATGTCGCCTACAAGCAAGCCGCCGTACTGCTGAGTAGTAACCGAGCAACCGTTCTTAGTAGTGATTTCGGATATATTGATAGTTGCCTGATTGGTGTTTCTGCCGACTACGAAACCGCCGTAGTTGTTGCACGCAGCCGAGCACGAATTGAACTCGAGCTTGGAGAACGTACCGCCGTTGCCAAGACCTACTACGATACCTACGGTTTCGTTACCCGTGCCGTTTGCAACGCAGTTAAGGAACTTGACGTTGGTTGCGGTACCGCCCGTAGAAGATTCAAAAAGAATACCAGTCTTTTCCGAAGCCTTATATACCGCGTTGGAAATGGTGTATCCGTCGCCGTCAAAGGTCACGCCTTCTTTAAGCACTGCCTTGGTTGCGCCAAGAGTTACGCCGTCCATATCTATATCGCATGCAAGCTTATACGTGCCGGAAAGCGACGCCGTCGTTCTGACCATTTCAAGCTCTGCGGCGGAGGTTATGTAGAACAGCCCTTCCTCGTCCTTAACGATACGAACTTTCTTGATGCTGCTTACCGCGCCGACGGTAACCTTAACGGTAACGTCGCCCACTTCGTTAGCTGCGGTCAACGCGCCGGTATTTTCGTCAATGGTTGCAAGGGTTGCGCCTTCGGTAATTTCCCACTTCGCCTTTTCAGTCGAGTTTGCGGGGGTTATTTCAGTGCCGAGCGTTATGGTCTTGCCGACCTTGGTTGCACCGTTACCTGTGATTTCAACGCCGGTTGCCTTCACTTCTTCGGCAGGTCCGGGCGTGGGCGTGGGCGTGGGAGTCGGGTCATTCAGCTGATAGCCGCAGTCGGGGCATTTGCCCTGCTCGTTTGCCGTGCCGTGGGGTACGGTTTCGGTGTGCTTATCGGTATGCTTACAGGTCGCTACGTGATAGTGACCTGCGGCGCCGTCCGCTTTCCATTCATCGGAATAGGTGTGCTTATGGCAACCGGTCAAACCGGCAACACCCGTTCCGATCGCGCCCGCAATTGCGAATACGGACAGAAGTTTGGTTAATTTATTCATTTTTCCTCCTATATTGAATTGCCCTCGCCTTTTTTCTGCAATTAAAAATATTTGCGCGGCGTTTTGCAACGCCGCGCCCCTCTTTTAACCGTAGGATAAAAGAAAAGGCCTTTCAATAATATTTATTTACACTGCCTTTATTTTATCACCAAGTCAATCGTAAGTCAATATATTTTAGTTAATTCGTAACGAATTTTGTTATAAAGTAACAAAGTCAATTTTGCTTGCGTTGAAGCGTTACGCTGCCGCCGTCGCCGAAGTTTACGGTCAAATCGTTTTCCGTGTGCCAGATATCGTGATTGTAC
>JAIDIR010000185.1 GCA_029052615.1 Clostridia bacterium
CCGCAAAAGCTGTACGGGGCGATAGCTGCAGTCATCGTATTTCTGTTCTGGTGCTATTTAATGGTAAACAGTTTGGAAATAGGCATCATATACAACGGCAAACTCGTCAATCCCGTCGACAGAAAATTTTTAAAATAAAAGCATCCGTCCGAATTTTCGGACGGATGCTCGTTTGTTTTTCCGTAATTAATATTTAATTGATACCGCACATGCAAGCGCTCCGGGACCGATATGGCAGGAAACGCTGAGGGAGAGGGGGTTAATGCACTCGACTTTAAGGTCGGGGAATCTCTCTTCAAGCTCGGCGGCAAAAATCTTCGCCTCTTCGATATTTTCGGTATGCGCAACGGCAAGGCTCATTTTGCCCGCCGCTCTCAGCTCTGCAAATCTGTTTTTCAGGTCGTTGTCAATGGCGTTAAGCATCGTCGTCTTTGCGTCAACGAGTTTTCTCACCTTTGCATACTGGTCCAGCTTGAAACCCTGAATCTGCAAAACGGGCTTAATTTTCAAAAGCGTACCTATCATCGCTACCGCGGGGGTAAGTCTGCCGCCCTTTTTCAGATATTTCAGCGTGTCGACCATAATGTAAATGGAGGACTGCATCTTGGTCTGCATCAGCCAGTCGCGGATTTCTTCCGCGCTCTTGCCGGCATCAATCATGGCAAGCGCGTCCATAACGCTTCTGCGCATGGTTATGGAAATTCTCTGGTTATCGATAACGTAAACCTTTCCCGCATACTCGGTCTCAGCAAGGTGCGAAAGGGTATGGCAGGTTTCGGAAAGACCGCTTGACATGGGGATATGTATAATCTTGTCGTAGTCCTTTAAAATTTTGGTCCACAGCTCGCCAACGTCAAACGCGCTGGGCTGGGAGGTGGAAACCTGTGAGTCGGACTTCAGCTTTTCGTAAAACTGTTCCTGCGTCAGGGTCAGATCTTCGAAGTACTGTTCGCCGTCGATTAAGACGGGCATAGGCACGACGAAAATGCCAAGCTCTTTCGCCTCGTTCTGCGTAATGCCGCTGTTGCTGTCGGTAACGATTGCTATTTTCATAAGTAATCCCTCTTAAAAAACAAAAACTATGTGCCCATTATAACAACAAACCGTTGACAAGTCAACTGTTTTGCGGCGCGTGATTAAATCTCCGCAATTGCCTCTATTTCCACAAGGCAGCCCTTGGGAATGTCCTTAACCGCAACGCAGCTTCTCGCGGGGGAGGAGGTAAAGTATTTTGCGTATACCTCGTTAAACGCCGCAAAGTCCTTTATGTCCGCAAGGAAGCATACCGTCTTTACGACTTTATCAATGGAAGAGCCTGCGGCTTCCAGAAGCGCCTTAACGTTTTTGCACGACTGTTCGGTCTGACCCGCAACGTCGTTTGCTTCCACGATGCCGGTGGCGGGGTTAACGGGTATCTGTCCGCTGGTGAACACCAAGCCGCTGACTATTTTTGCCTGTGAATAAGGACCTATCGTCGCAGGGGCTTTATCCGTAGATACGGTTTTCATATAATAATTACCTCCAAATCAATTTATAACTTTAAATCCGCCTGCTTTCAGGCTGTCTTTAATGAGTTTAATATGCTCGAAATCGCGCGTTTCAATCTGCAATTTCAGATAGCAGCCGTTAATGGCGGAGCCTTCGTTGGTTCTCTCGTGCAATACGGCGGTTACGTTTCCTCCGCAGTTTGCAACGATTTCGGAAACGCCGACCAGCTGTCCGGGTTTATCCGTCAGCTCGAGAGTGAGAGAGCACTGCCTGCCGCTCATTAAAAGTCCGCGGCTGATAACGCGCGAAAGAATAGTAACGTCAATGTTACCGCCCGAAACGAGGCAGACGACTTTTTTGCCCTTGGAGTTAGGGATTTTATTGAACAAAACGGCGGCAAGAGCAACCGCACCGGCGCCCTCGGCAATCATTTTCTGCTTTTCGATGAGCGTTAAAATGGCGGCGGAAACCTGATCGTCGTTGACGGTAACGACTCCGTCAACGTATTTGGAACAGATGTCGAACGTAATGTGTCCGGGTTCTTTTACCGCAATGCCGTCGGCAACGGTGGAAACGGAGGGCAGAGTTTCGATTTTATGGTGTTCGAGCGAGTTAGCCATACTCGGCGCACCCGTCGACTGCACGCCGTATACGCGCACCTTGGGATTGAGCGACTTGACGGCGTAAGCCACGCCGGAAACGAGTCCGCCGCCGCCCACGGGCACGACTACGATATCGGCATCCTTGACCTGCTCCATAATTTCAAGCCCGATCGTGCCTTGCCCCGCAATTACGTCCTCGTCGTCGAAGGGATGAATAAAGGTGTACCCATTCTTTTCGTGCAGCTCTTCGGCTCTGTTGTGGGCGTCGTCGTAGACGCCGGGCACCAGAACGACTTCCGCGCCGTAGCTTCTGGTCGCCTCGACTTTGGATATGGGCGCACCGTCGGGCATACAGATAATCGATCTAATGCCGAACTTTTTAGAAGCGAGAGCAACGCCCTGCGCGTGGTTGCCCGCCGAGCACGCAATAACGCCGCGCGCCTTTTCCTCGTCGGTCAGTTGGGCAATTTTGTAGTAAGCGCCGCGCACCTTAAACGAGCCGGTAATCTGCAAATTTTCGCATTTCAAATAAACGCTACATCCGCTGATGTTGGAAATGGTAGGGGAATAGATTACGTCCGTCTGCCTTATGGCTTCCTTTAAAACGTAGTGCGCGTGATACACTTTATCGAGTGTTAACATAGTAAATCCGCCTTTTGCGTGTTATTCTTAAATTATACGGCTAAACGCATAAAATGTCAATAATATAAGTACCTTTTGTATAAATATTCAAGAGTAAGCGCGGTTAAAATATATGCGCAAAAATTTTTGCCGTAACGCCCTCAAAATTGCTTGAAATTTAATTTTAATTGTTATAAACTGTAATAGCTGTTGTATGTAAATGCAGAGGTGGCAGAGTGGTACTTCGTGACACTCTGCGAACGGCAGACAACTTGATAGGAATGCAGAGGTGGCAGAGTGGTCGAATGCGCACGACTCGAAATCGTGTTACGTAGGAATACGTACGGAGGTTCGAATCCTCTCCTCTGCGCCAAAACGGACGGGTATTTTGCCCGTCCGTTTTAAAATGTAAAAATTTTTCGTTTTATATCACCGTTTTATCACAATCGGCTTTTATAATAATGAAGAACGCTGTTATTTGACATCGTTGGAAATATTTAGTATAATATGAATTTGTAACGGTTATCTTAATTTGAGGTGAAGAATGGTAAAAACTTTGCTAAAAAGCGTAAGGGAATACAAAGCCGCTTCCATATTGACGCCTGTTTTAATGGTGGGCGAAGCGGTGATGGAAATTATTATCCCGTTTTTAATGACGTACATCGTCGGCGAGCTTGAAAGAGTTGCAAAGGTTGGCGGTTCGGTCAATATTAAAACTATTGCAATTTGTTCGTCGATAATGGTTGTGTGCGCCATATTCGCACTGTTGTGCGGCGCGTTCGGCAGTAAGCTTGCTGCAAAGGCTTCGTGCGGATTTGCTCACAATTTAAGGGAAGATATGTACAATAATCTGCAAACCTATTCGTTTGCAAATATCGACAACTTTTCAACGGCAAGCCTTATCACGCGTATAACGACCGATGTTTCCAACGTTCAGATGGCGTATCAGATGTGCATAAGAATGTTGGTGCGCGCGCCTATTCTGTTCATATCGTCCATAGTTATGACGATTATAATCGAGCCTACGATGGCGCTCATTTTCGGCTGCGCCGCGGTGCTTTTGGGTATCGTCGTTGCTGTTTGTATGTTCAAGGTAGTGCCTTACTTCCGCACGATGTTCAAAAAGTACGACAAGCTGAACGCCGTCGTGCAGGAGGATCTGACTGCAATCCGCGTGGTTAAGTCGTACGTGAGAGAGGAGCGCGAAATTTCCAAAATGGAGCAGGCTTCGGGCGACCTTTACAAGTACGCCGTAAAAGCCGAACGCATATTGACAATTATGATGCCGAGTACGTTTATCGTAATGTTTATGGTAAACATAGTCATTTTGACAATCGGCTCGAATATGTACGTCGGCAATATCGCGGGCAGCGTCAGCCCTTCGCAGATTCAGACGCTCATTCAGTATTCCGCACAGATTTTGTCGGGCGTAATGATGGTTGCAATGTGCCTGAACTTCATTTCGCTTTCAAAGGGCTCGGCGGACCGTATCTGTGAAGTTTTAAACGAAAAGACGACTCTTCCCAAGCCGCAATCGCCCGTTTACGGGGTCGCGGACGGCTCTATCGAGTTGAACGACGTTGACTTTTTCTATTCGCAGAAATCGGACGTGCCGGTACTTAAGGATGTAACCGTGCGTATAAATTCGGGCGAAACGGTAGGTATAATCGGCGCTACGGGCAGCGGCAAAACGTCGCTCGTGTCGCTCATTCCAAGGCTGTACGACGTGGCGCAGGGCTACGTTAAGGTGGGCGGCGTGGACGTCCGCAATTACGATCTGAACACGCTGCGCAACAACGTTGCCATGGTATTGCAGAAAAACGTTCTGTTCTCGGGCACTATCGAAGAAAACTTGCGCTGGGGCGACGAAAACGCTACGGAAGAGGAAATTAAGGCTGCCGCAGAGCAGGCTTGCGCGGCGGAGTTTATAGAAAGAATGCCCGGTAAATATCAATACGATTTGGGGCACGGCGGCGTAAACGTTTCTGGCGGACAGAAGCAGCGCCTTTGCATTGCGCGCGCGCTTTTAAAGAAGCCTAAAGTAATAATTTTCGACGACAGCACGTCCGCGGTCGATACCAAGACCGACGCGATAATACGCGAAAATCTGCGCAAATACTCGCCCGACCTTACTAAAATAATCATCGCCCAGCGTATCGCTTCCGTTCAGGACGCTGACAAAATCATAGTGTTGGACGACGGCAGAATCAACGGTATCGGTACGCACGAAGAGCTTCTGAAATCAAACGAAATTTACCGTGAAGTTTTTGAATCGCAGATTAAGGGGCAGGAAGACGGTGCGGAAGGAGGTGCCGTAAATGAGTAATCCTATGATGAAAGGCGGAGCAAAACGCGGCGCAAAGAACCCCAAAAAGACTTTAACGCGCGTAATCAAGTACGCATTTTCGAACAATAAACTTGCAACCGCATTCGTTGTGTTTTTCGTGCTTCTGGCGTCGGTTGCAAACGTAACCGCTGCGTCGCGCGTTTCTGTAATAGTTAAAGAGCTTTTGGCATATAAAGACGTATCGCTTATAAATCTGTGGAACGTAGTTTATCCCAACGTAATTTTTATGGGCTGCGTGTATCTTATCGGTTCCGTATCGTCAATGGCGTATAACCTGATAATGATGTACATTTCCAACAATACGCTAAGGAAAATGCGCAACGAAATGTTTTCTAAGATGCAGAATTTGCCCTTGAAATATTTTGATACGCACACGCACGGCGATCTGATGAGCCTTTATACCAACGACGTAGATACTATGCGCCAGCTCTTGTCGCAGACTATACCGCAACTTATATCTTCGTTTGTGACCATAGTGGCGGTATTCGTGTTCATGCTGATTTACAGTGCGACGTTGCTTTTCGTGGTATTGTTGTTTATCGTTGCCGTATTCTTCGTGACCAAATTTGTCGGCAGCAGGTCGGCTAAAAATTACGTAATTCACCAAAAGGCTTTGGGCAATCTTAACGGTTTTGTTGAGGAGATGACCGAAGGTCAGAAGGTGGTAAAGGTATTCTGCCACGAACAGAAGGCGCGCGAAGATTTCAAAAAGGTTAACGACGAGCTTAACGAAGCGGGTTACAGAGCAAACTCGTATGCGTTCCTGCTCGGACCCATAACCAACAATATCGGCTATCTGCAATACGTTATAGTCGCTCTCGTGGGCGTACTCATAATGGCGGTCGGCAAAAGCGAAACGGCGCTTCTGTCCGTATTCGTTTCGGTTTCTAACGCAGCGGAAGCAAACCGTATGGCGGTAATGGCGGGTATGCTCGTTTCGTTCCTGATGTTTGCAAGGCAGTTCAATATGCCCGTAATGCAGGTTGCGCAGCAGTTCAGTTCCATAGTTATGGCTCTTGCGGGTGCGGAAAGAATTTTTGAAATGACGGACGAAAAGCCCGAAGATAAGGGCGGCAACGTCGTTCTGACCCACGGTGAATGCGAGGCAGGCAAGTGGGCGTGGAAGAGACCTAAGGCGGACGGCGGTTTTGAATATATTCCTTTAATGGGCGATATACGTTTCAACGACGTCGTTTTCGGTTATAATGAAGATAAGGTAATATTGAAAAATATAAGCCTGTACGCAAAACCGGGGCAGAAAATTGCCTTCGTCGGCGCGACCGGTGCGGGCAAGACGACCATAACCAACCTTATCAACCGTTTCTACGACATTCAGTCGGGTGAGATAACTTACGACGGAATAAATATCCGCGACATAAACAAGGCGGACTTGCGCCGCTCTCTCGGCATAGTCCTGCAGGATACGCACCTGTTTACCGGCACGGTTATGGACAATATCCGTTACGGAAGGCTCGACGCAACCGACGAGGAGTGTATACAGGCGGCTAAGCTTGCCAATGCGGACAGCTTTATCGTGCACCTGCCCGAGGGCTATCAGACCGAAATAAAGGGCGACGGCTCCAACCTGTCGCAGGGGCAGAGGCAGCTGCTTGCAATTGCGCGCGCAATGGTTTCGGAGTGCCCCGTGCTCATTTTGGACGAGGCGACTTCATCAATCGATACGCGTACCGAAAAGCTTATAGAGCAGGGTATGGATAAACTTATGGAGGGCAGAACGGTGTTCGTAATCGCGCACAGGCTTTCCACCGTAAGAAACAGCCACGCGATTATGGTTCTGGAGCAGGGCGAAATTATCGAGCGCGGCAGCCACGACCAGCTTATAGAGCAGAAGGGCAAGTACTATCAACTCTATACCGGCGCGTTCGAGCTTGAATAAAATAAAACCAAAACGGAGGTAATTCGTAATGAGACTGGGTAATCCCGCAATAAGGCGTTTGACCAAACAGGCTTCAAACGGCGAACTGAATGCAGTGGACAGCTGCGCAACCTATAAGGGCGTATATTTAAAAGCCGCGCTGTTTGCTTTTTTAACTATGGCTACGGCTATATTGACGGAATTTTTAATGTTCTGGGCAATCAAAAGCGGCTACGTTGCCGAGGCACTTACCGCCGTCGGAATTGCGTTCGGTATAAGCTTTATTCCGCTTATTATAATTGCTTTGGTAATCGCTTTCGTGCCGTCCACGGTTAAAGTGCTCGGCGGCGTATACGCAGTTTTGCAGGGCGCGTTGCTCGGCTTTACCGGGTGCTTCGTGGATATTTTCTATCCCGGAATTGCGCTTGCGGCTTTCCTCGGCACGGTCATCGTGTTCCTGGTTTCGCTGTTTGTCAACAGCGTATTCAAGGTACGCATAAGCAGTAAGTTCGCGCGCGGACTTATGATAGCGTTTTTCAGTATTATGCTCGTGCAGCTTCTCATGGTCCTGCTGTCGTTTACGGGTATATTCAGTTATACTGCGTATATCTGGATTCAGCTCGTCGTTTCGGCGCTGTGCATAATCTGGGCGACGCTCATGCTCTCGTGGGATTTGCAGAATATCGACTATGTCGTTCAGTCCAGGGCGGATAAAAAGTACGAGTGGATAGTGGCGTTCTCGCTCGTCACTACGCTTATTTATCTGTACGTGGAAATTCTGGAGCTTCTGTTGCGCATAATGATGCTTTTCGGCAGAAGAAATTAAATTATTGCAAACGAAATAAAATTGCCGAAGCGGCATTTTGCCGCTTCGGCGATTTTCTGTTACTTCTTATATATAACCAATGACATCAAAGAATTTACTTTTATAATTTTATCCGTTTTTTTGTAACCCATCTTTTCGTATAAATGGCAATTGGCTTGCTCTTGCAAAATGGTATCCAGTTCCCAGCCGTTCGCACCGTGAATTTTTTCTGCTTGAAATATTGCCGATTGCGCATATCCTTTGTTGCGGTATTCGGGCAGTATGAACAGCGGAGAAACGTGCTTTGGTTCATTACCGTCTTTTTTATCAACGATTCTTATTGCGCCGATATTTTCGCCGTTAAGTTTAATTAAATAGAAATAGGTAAACGGTTGTTTTAAACGATATAAAACTTTTTCCAAGGTCTCGTTTGCGGGGCTTGTGTCGTAGTCCTTATATTTATCTAACAACTCCGCAAACGCAATCTTTTGCATTCTCAGAATTTCTTCCGCGTCGCGTTCGTTTGCTTTAATCAATTTAATATTCATTATTTTAAACTCTTTCCTAATTCAAAAACTCTATTTATTTCCGATTTGTGATTTTCCGTTAAGTCCTTCAAACTGTCGGTTTGACAGATTGAAATTCTCTCTATCGTATCAATGCCCAGATG